>JAEZFJ010000060.1 GCA_023437755.1 Pseudomonadota bacterium | reverse complement strand
AACATCTTCCGCACCCGCTGGCTCAGCAAGTCCGAGTAAGGACAACCCAAACCGGATCGTGGGGGCTACGGCCCCCACGGTTCTTTTCTGCGGGCGCATGGACGTAGCGCCCAGCGACAAGAAGGCTCAAAAAACATGCTTGGTTACGCCCTGCGGCGTGTGATGTCGGCGCTGCCGATCGCACTGATTGCCGTAACCGTCTGCTTTTTCATCCTGCGCCTGGCGCCGGGCGGCCCGTTCGATGGCGAACGTGCACTGCCGCCGACCGTGCTTGCCAATCTGCGGGCCCACTACAATCTCGATCAGCCGCTGTACATGCAGTACATCATCTATGTGGGGCGGCTGCTGCAGGGTGACCTCGGCCCCTCGATGGTGATCCAGGGCTTCGATGTGGCCGACCTGATCCGCATCGGCTTCCCGTTCACGCTGACCATGGCCATGACGGCCTTCGTGATCGCGACGGCGATCGGCATCGTCGCCGGGATGGCAGCGGCGGTCTACCAGAACAAGTGGCCGGACTACCTGCTGGTGCTGATCGTGATGATCGGCGTGGTGGTGCCGAACTTCCTCAATGCGGCGCTCCTGCAACTGTGGTTCGGCGTTTATCTCGGCTGGTTCCCGGCCGGTGGCTGGGTCAACGGCTCCTGGGCGCATCTTGTGCTGCCGGTCACGGTGCTGGCCTGGCCGCATGCGGCGCGCATATCGCGGCTCATGCGCGGGTCGATGATCGAGGTGCTCGGCACCAATTATGTGCGTACGGCCAGATCCAAGGGCATTGGCGAGCGGCTGGTGCTGGCCCGCCATGCCATCAAGCCGGCGCTGATCCCGGTGGTGTCCTACCTTGGGCCGGGCCTCAGCTACCTGCTGACCGGCTCGCTGGCGGTGGAGCAGATTTTCGGCCTGCCCGGGATCGGCAAGTATTTCGTCACCGCGGCCCTCAACCGCGACTACGGCGTCGTGCTCGGCACGACCATTCTCTACATGTTCATCATTCTCGCACTGAACCTCATCGTCGATCTGGTCTATGCGTGGCTTGATCCCAAGGTGAGGTACCGCTGATGGCCGGGATCACAGGCAAGGACACGATCCTCACCAACTACGCACGACAGCTCGAGACGCTGGACGCCCCCAAGGGCCGCTCGCTCACTCAGGACGCCATGCGCCGCCTGGTGCGCAACAAGGCGGCAGTGGTGTCGATCTTCATCGTGATCGCCATCGTGGTGATCGCCTTTGTCGGCCCATACTTCCTGCCGTGGGGCTATTCGCAGGTCGACTGGTCCGGCATCCGCAAGCCGCCCAATTTCGATACCGGGCACTTCCTCGGTACCGACCAGAACGGGCGCGACATGGCGGCCCGCGTGCTGCAGGGCACCCAGATGAGCCTGATCGTGGCGCTGGTGGCCACGGTCGTGTCGGTGACCATCGGCGTGATCTATGGTGCCGTCGCCGGCTATTTCGGTGGCCGGGTGGACGCAGTCATGATGCGTATCGTCGACATCATGTATGCGCTCCCCTACATCCTGTTCGTGATCATCCTGATGGTCATGTTCGGCCGCAACCCGGTGTTGCTGTTCGTGGGCATCGGTGCCATCGAATGGCTGACCATGGCCCGCATCGTGCGGGGCCAGACGCTCAGCCTGAAGGAAAAGGAATTCGTCGAGGCGGCCCGAGCCGGCGGCGCCAAGCCCTGGACCATCATCACCCGCCACATCGTGCCGAACCTCACCGGTCCGGTGGTGATCTATGCGACGCTGACCATTCCCGAGATCATCATCGCGGAGAGTTTCCTTTCCTACCTTGGCCTCGGGGTACAAGAACCTCAGACATCATTGGGCACCCTGATTTCCGCTGGCGCCCCCGTGGCCGAAGTGCTGCCCTGGCTGCTGCTCGGCCCCGCCGCGGTGCTGATCACGCTGCTGCTCTGCCTCACCTATATCGGCGACGGTCTGCGCGACGCGCTCGACCCGAAGGATCGCTAAGATGACCGACCATGTGCTGTCGATCGAGGATCTCTCGGTCACTTTCCAATTGCACGAGAGCGAAGTGCATGCCGTGCGCGAGATGAACTTCAAGCTGCACGCCGGCGAGACGCTGGCCGTGGTGGGCGAGTCCGGCTCGGGCAAGAGCCAGGCCTTCCTGTCCATCATGGGTCTGCTGGCCAAGAACGGCCGCGCCAGCGGCCGGGCCATGCTGGGCGACATCAACCTCGTGGGGATGGAGAAGTCCAAGCTCGACCGGGTGCGCGGCAAGGACATCGCCATGATCTTCCAGGATCCGATGACCTCGCTTAACCCGAGTCTCAAGGTGAAGGCGCAGCTTGCCGAAGTGCTGGTGAAGCATCGGGGCTGCGATCGCCGGCAGGCGGAGCGTACGACTATCGAGATGCTGGAGCGCGTCGGTATCCCCGAACCGGCAAAGCGCGCCAATGCCTATCCGCACGAGATGTCGGGCGGCATGCGCCAGCGCGTGATGATCGCCATGGCCCTGCTGTGCCAGCCCAAGATCCTGATCGCCGACGAGCCGACCACGGCGCTCGACGTGACGGTGCAGGCGCAGATGCTGGACCTGTTCAAGAACCTGACGCAGGACTTCGGCACCTCGCTGGTGCTGATCACGCATGACCTCGGCGTAGTGGCCGGCGTCGCCGACCGCATGATGGTGATGTATGCCGGACGCGCGGTGGAGAAGGGCTCGGTCGACGAACTGTTCTACAACCCGCGCCATCCCTACACGCTCGGGCTGCTGCACTCGACGCCGCACATTGCGCAGCGGGCGACGCGGCTCGACCCGATCCAGGGCCTGCCGCCGAGCCTCGAGCACCTGCCCAAGGGCTGCTCGTTCAACCCGCGCTGCTCGTTCTGCTTCGACCGTTGCCTCGAGGAGCGGCCGCCGCTGATCGACACCGGCAATGGCCGGGAGAAAGCCTGCTGGTACGAAGGCCCGATGCGCTACGAACAGAAGGTCGCCTGATGGACCAAACCCCGATCAACCTGCTCGAAATCCGCGACCTGAAGAAGACCTTCTCGATCGCGACGGGGCTGTTCGCGCGGCCGCTGAAGCTGACCGCGCTCGAAGACATCAACTTCTCCATCCGCCAGGGCGAGACGCTCGGCATCGTGGGGGAGAGCGGTTGCGGCAAATCCACGCTCGGCCGCTGCATCCTGCAACTGATCGCGCCGGACGAAGGCCAGGTGCTGTGGCTGGGGCAGGACCTCACCCGTGTCCCCGCCGAAGAGATGCGCAAGCGTCGCGCCGACCTGCAGATCATCTTCCAGGACCCGCTGGCCTCGCTCAACCCGCGCATGACGGTAGGCGAGATCATCGAGGACCCGCTGCGGACCCTCAAGCCCGAGCTCAGGAAGGAAGAGCGCCGGGCCAAGGTGGTGCGGATCATGGAGGCCGTTGGCCTGCTGCCGGAGATGATCAACCGCTATCCGCACGAGTTTTCGGGCGGGCAGGCGCAGCGCATCGGCATCGCCAGAGCGCTGGTGACCGAGCCGAAGCTGATCGTCTGCGACGAACCCGTTTCGGCGCTCGACGTCTCGATCCAGGCGCAGATCCTGAACCTGCTCAGCGAACTCAAGGACGAGTTCGGGCTGACGCTGATCTTCATCTCGCACAATCTCAGCGTCGTACGGCACGTGTCGGACCGTATCCTGGTGCTCTACCTCGGCCGCATCGTCGAACTCGCCACCGGTGACGAGATCTATGAGGATCCGAAGCACCCCTATACGCGGGCGCTGCTGACGGCAGTGCCGATCCCTGATCCCAAGCTGGCGCGACAGCGCAACATCGATGCGTTGCGGGGCGAGATTCCGTCGCCGATAAATCCGCCCTCGGGTTGTCCGTTCCGCACGCGGTGCCGTTTCGCCAAGGAGCGTTGCGCGGAGGTGCGCCCGCCGCTCGAGACCATCGAAGGCGGCCGGCTGGTGGCCTGCATTCGCTGGCGGGAGATCGAGCAGGCGGAAGCAGCGGTGCTCGGCGCCTGATCGCCGACTAGGGTCAGGACTCATTGATCCAAAAGATGATTGTCGCAGCGATGCAGATTGCCGAGAAGAAGGTGTGGGCGCATC
>JAEZFJ010000059.1 GCA_023437755.1 Pseudomonadota bacterium | reverse complement strand
CTGAGCTGCAGGCCGAAGCGGTCGTGCTTGAACCACTCGTGCTGCATCAGGATCTTGTCGATGACCTCTTGCGGGGACCCCATGTAGTAGGCGCCCTCCCGGGTGGCGCCGGCGTCGAACTGGGCGCGGGTCGTCGGCGGCCAGCCACGCTCCTTGCCGATCCGGCTCATGGTGGCGCTGTGGGAGGGAAAGGCGATGTCGCGGGCAGTCTGGCTGTCTTCCGCAAGGAAGCCGTGACCGCTGACGCCGACCTTCAGCCTGCCCGGGTGGCCGACCTTGTCAGTGGTCTGGTGGTAGAAATCGACCAGCGGCGCAAACTGGCGTGGCTGGCCGCCAATGATCGCGATCATCAGCGGGAGCCCGTAGTAGGCGGCACGAGCCACCGAGTTCGGGGTGCCGCCGACCGCGATCCAGAGCGGGATCGGCTCCTGCACGGGCCGGGGGTAGATGCTGATGCCCGAGATGGGCTTGGTGTGTTTGCTGCCGGGCCAGTCCACGGCGCCGCCTTCGCGGATCTTGAGGAGCATGGCCAGCTTCTCCTCGAACAGATCGTCATAGTCGTTGAGGTCGTAGCCGAAGAGGGGGAAGCTCTCGATGAAGCTGCCGCGGCCGGCCATGATCTCGGCGCGGCCATTGCTGATCAGGTCGATGGTGGCGAATTGCTGCCAGACCCGGATCGGATCCTCGGAACTGAGCACCGTGACAGCGGTGGAGAGGCGGATGGACTTCGTCCGCGCGGCGGCGGCGGCCAGCATGGTGGCCGGCGAGGAGGCGACGTAGTCGGGGCGGTGGTGTTCGCCGATGCCGAAGAAGGAGAGCCCGAGCTGGTCCGCGAGTTCGACCTCCTCGAGCAGGTCGCGCAGACGCTCGGCGGGGGACTGGAGATGGTCGCCGTTCAGCGGGTCCGGCGTGTTCTCGACGAAAGAATAAAGTCCGAGTTCCATGGTGGCCTCCGTGTTGGCCCGACATGGAGGCGGAGGGGCGCGCGATCAAGAACGCACATGGGTGTGACCGCGCGCCAGTGGTCTCAGACGTTGCTGCCCGAGGGGGTGTAGGCGAAGGGGGAGACCGGCGTCGGCGATGGCTCGGGCGCCTTCTCTCCGGCCGCGGCGTGGATCTCGGTTACCAGGGCCGGATCGAGGCGGAGCTTGCTTGCCAGGGCATCGAGGTAGGCGCGCTCCGAGGCGGTGTCGGCAGTGATGGCGACCAGCGAAGCGGCGTAGATTTCTGCCCCGTGCTCCGGCGTGTCGGCGCGGGCGACGACGGCGTTGATGTCGAGCGGGGTCGAGAGTTCGTCGAAGACCCAGGCCTTTTCCTCGGCCGACAGGGACATGCCTTCGAGGCGGGAGAAGATCTTCTCCTTCTCGTCGGCGTCGATGCGGCCGTCGGCCTTGGCGGCGGCGATCATGGCGCGGACCAGGGTCTTGCCGAGCTCCTCCTGCGCCTGCTGGTCGGAGGTAGAGGGAATGAAGGCGTCCTCGCGGGCGGAGGGCGCCCCGGGCTGACCCGCCTGGTACTTCTGCCAGGCCTGGTAGGCGAGACCACCGACGGCAGCCAAAGCGCCGAGCTTGACGGCGTCCTTGCCGATCTTGCCGAGACCACCGCCTCCGAGCAACATGCCGGCGGCCAAGCCTGCGGCGCCGCTCATGGCGTTTTTCTGCGCATTCGGGTCGGTCTGGAGCGCTTTGACGATCTGGTCGATGTTGAACATGGGGTCTCCCTTGGCTGTCCGTGCGCATTTGGTGAGGTCAGCGGGCGGTTACAAGGTGGGGTCCAGCCAACACTCAGATGAACGAAGATGAACGGTTTCCCTCCTGCAGATGACCGGAGGGGAACGGCTCCTGTCGTGCAGATGACCGCAAAAAGGAAAGGCCCTGGCTTGTGCCAGGGCCTTGGACGATGCCCACAGAGGGAGGGGCCGGGGCATCGAGGACGTTAGCCGCCGGTGGCCGGGGCAGTGGTGGTTTCAGCCGGGGCGGCAGCGTCGGCAGCCGGAGCGGTCTCGATGGCCGGAGCAGCGGCGTCGGCAGCAGGGGCTGCATCAACGGCCGGAGCCTCGGTCAGGGGAGCAGCGTCAGTCGTCGCAGCCGGAGCTTCGGTCATCGGGGCCGGAGCAATGGCCGGATCAGCCGGAGCTTCGGTGGAGGTGACCGGTGCGGAGTCCACATCGACCGTCGTGGTCGACGGACCGGAGTTGGCCGAGAAGACGAGATAGCCGATGGCCAGAAGGGCGAGGGCGACGATGATGCCCACAAACCAGCCCGTGCCGCTCGATTCCTTAGTATAGACGGTGCGGTTGCCATCGTTGGTATAAACGGTATCGCGGTCAGGGGTTGCCATGATTTCGCTCCTTTATGTTACCGTGTGGATGTTACCGTATGGCCGAAAGAACGCTGGCGATCTTCATTCGTTCCCAAAGGTGTGATCACGAAATTCGCCGCGCATCTCTTATATGTATCAAAGGGTTGCGGCAGGCTCTCGCAGTGTTGATTATGGCAATATTTGGACATTGATACACGGAGCGCACTTCTGAGCGCTCCGGCGAAGCTGCAAGCAACGGATCGAGGGTGGGTCACACCTGCACAGAGCCCGGCTTGCTTAGGCCGGTCCCACAAAAAAAGGCCGGGCATTTTGCCCGGCCTTGGTCTGTCTGGCTGTGACGATCAGCCGTTGTTGGCCACCGTTACCAGCGGGGTGATGCGCCGGATGGTGACGCGACGGTTTTCCCGCTCCGCAGCTTCAGTGCGGACCTTGAGGTAGCGCTCGCCGTAACCCTGGGTGGCAAGGTTTTCGGGCGGAACGCCGTAGAAGTCCGTCAGCACGCGGGCAACGGTGGCAGCCCGGTTATCCGACAGGCGCAGGTTTGAAATGTCCGAACCCACTGCGTCGGTATGGCCTTCGAT
>JAEZFJ010000166.1 GCA_023437755.1 Pseudomonadota bacterium | reverse complement strand
TCGTCATGCTCTTCGGCTTCCAGGGCGAACAGATCATCGCCCAGCCCACGGTCATCCTGCTGCTGGCGGTGCCGATCCTGATCCAGGTCTACTTCAACTCCGGCCTCGCCTACCTGCTGAACCGGGTGTCGGGGGAGCAGCACTGCGTTGCGGGACCGTCCGCCCTGATCGGTGCCTCGAACTTCTTCGAGCTGGCAGTTGCCGCCGCCATCAGCCTGTTCGGCTTCAATTCCGGCGCAGCGCTCGCCACCGTGGTGGGCGTGCTGGTGGAAGTGCCAGTGATGCTCTCGGTGGTCTGGATCGTGAACCGGACCAAGGGCTGGTACGAACGCGGTGCAGCCGTCAGCCGCAACACCGAAGCGAGGGCCGCCGAATGAGCGTCACCATCTATCACAACCCCCACTGCGGCACGTCTCGCAACACCCTGGCGATGATCCGCCAGAGCGGCGTCGAGCCCACGGTGATCGAATACCTCAACACCCCGCCCGACCGGGCCACCGTCACCCGGCTGATCCGCGATGCCGGACTGACTGTGCGCGAGGCGCTTCGGCAGAAGGATACGCCCTTCGATGAACTCGGACTGGGCGACCCCACCAGAACCGACAACGAGCTGCTCGACGCCATCGCGGAACACCCAATCCTGCTCAACCGCCCCTTCGTGGTAACCCGGAAAGGCACGCGCCTGTGCCGCCCGTCCGAGGTCGTGCTCGACGTCCTCGAAAACCCCGAGATCGGCCCGTTCACCAAAGAGGATGGCGAGGTCATCATCGATGCCGACGGGAATCGGCTGATCTGATCCACCGACCCCGCCCCGGAGGTGGCCTCGGCCGTCACGCCGCCACCTGCCGGGCAAGGGGCAGTGATATCTCGAACAGCGCCCCGCCCTCGGGCGAGTCCCCCACCGTGATCCGGCCCTTGTGACGGTTCACGATGTCCCGCACCAGGTTGAGGCCGAGGCCCGCCCCCTGGTCGAGCGGCAGCACCCGGTTGAACGGCTCGAAGATCGTCTGCCGGTGCTCCTCGGGAATGCCCGGACCGGTATCGGCAACCCGCAGCGAGCCATCCCGGCCCACGGCGACACGGATGGTGGTTTTCTGCCCTCCGTGTATCACCGCATTCTGGATGAGGTTGACCAGCGCCCGCGACAGCGACGCCGGATCGGCCGAAACGGTCACTTCCTCGTCCTCGGCATCGAACGATATCTCGTCCCCCGCCGCGATTGCCAAAGGCGCCAGGTCGGCCGTGACCTGTGCCGCCAGCTCCACCAGGTTCACCCGCTGGAACACCGTCGTGTCCGCATCGAGCCGCTGCAGGTCCAGCAGCTGGTTCGCCAGATTGGTCAGCCGCGCCACATCCAGCATCAACTGATTGCGCTGTTCGCTCGGCGGCAGCAGTTCCACCCGCGTCTGCAGGATGGCGATCGGCGTGCGCAGCTCGTGTGCTGCATCGGCCAGGAACCGCTGGCGCCGCTCCATCCCGTCATCGAGCCGCTGCAGCGCCGCGTTCACCGCGCGCACCAGCGAGTGCAACTCCTCGGGCACATGCGCCGACGACAGGCGGATGCCGCGTTGATCCACATCGATCCGCTCGGCTTCCGCCGCCGCGTGCTCGACGCCCCGAAGCTGGCGCGAAATGATCACCGGCAGGATCAGGAAGGAGGCAAGGGTCATCAGCGTCAGCAAGGCGACGAAGATCGGGCTCGCGAAGCTGGTGAGTATAGCGCTCAGGCGCAGTTCCGGCCCGCCACCGCTGATGATCCACAACTGCCCGGCCGCACTGTCCTCCCGGCGCATGATGGCCGATGGCGCCTCGGGCGGGCCGATATCCGCGATGTTCGCCGAGTTCAGTCGGGGCAGGTCATCGAGGATATTGTGGACGTTCTCGGGGATGGTGCCCATCTGCACCGAATGTCCCTCGATGTCGGCGGCATAGAACCAGAAGTGCGGGTACTTGCTGAGGTCCTTTTCGACGTCCTCGTCGCTGATCACCAGCGTCAGCCCGCCCGCATCGTCCCGCTGCACCGCCTCGGCGATGTGCTCGATGATTTCCTCGTCGAGCCCCTGTTCCTCGCGCACCAGCTCGTAGATCGGGATGGCGATGACGCTGGCAAAGGCCAGCAGCACCAGGGCCTGCATCGCAACCATGCGCCAGGTCAGCCGGACCCTTAGTGACGGATAGTTCCAGGGCTTCATTCCGCAACCCGCAGCAGGTAGCCGAGCCCGCGGATGGCATGGATCTCAACGCCGGCAGCGCTCAGCTTGCGCCGCAAACGCGAGATGTGGGCGTCCAGCGAATTGGACGAAATCTCGTCATCGAACCCGTAGACCGCTTCTTCCAGCGCCCCCCGGGAAACCGTCCGGCCGGCGCGCCGCATCAGCAGTTCGAGCGCCAGCAGTTCCCGGCGCGGCAGGTCCAGCGGCTCGCCGTCGATCTCTGCCTGCCGCTCCGTCAGGTTGAACCGCAAACGCCCCACGGTCACCGCGGTCTCCCCCATTTGCGCCGGCCGCCGCATCACCGCCCGCAGCCGGGCAAGCAGTTCGTCGATCGAGAAGGGCTTCGGCAGGTAGTCGTCCGCACCATTGTCCAATCCGGCAACGCGATGGTCTGGAGAACCGAGCGCTGACAACACGATGACGGGAAGTCCCGGCTGCTCGCGCCGCATCACCGGGATCAGCGACAGCCCGTCGCCATCCGGCAGCTTGCGGTCGAGCAACACGGCGTCATGCACCCCGCTGCGGCTGGCCTCCTCGGCGATCTCGAGCGTGCGGGCATGATCGACCACGATGTCGTGGCGGCTCAGCGCTGCCGTCAACGCCGCAGCCATGTCTTTCTCGTCTTCGACCAGCAGAACGCGCATGCGTCTCTCCTATCCGGTTCGCGGCCAGTCTAGCGACGGACATTGCCGCTGCATTGCGCTCTCCGCAACGTTCGCGCAATCCGCGCCCAGCACTCCATGACGCAACGCTGGCCGAACCCGGCCCAAGCCATGGAGACAGACATGACCTTACCGGCACGCCTCGACCATCAAGCCCCTGCCCCAGCAGCGCTGCCTCGCCGTCGGCGATGGTTCTGGCCTCTGGCCGCACTGGTCCTCGCCACCGGCAGCGTCTCCATCCTCTTTGTCAGCCACTTGCCGGCAGCGCCTGTCGCAGTCGCGGTGGAAACCACCGACGCGCCGCGCATCATGCAGTTGCACCCCACGGAGGTCGTGGCCGTCGAGCCGCGCCCGATGGAAGAGCTGGTGAAGGTCACCGGCATCATCCACCCCGCCCGCGAAGCGCCGGTCGCAGCCCTCGTGGGCGGACCCGCCGAAACCGTGGCGGTCGAAGCCGGCGACCGGGTCGAGGCCGGACAAGTGCTGGTCGCGATCGGCACCACCGACCTCCAGCTTCAGCTGGACCAGCAACAGGGCACCATGGCCTCGGCCGCCGCGCAACTGCAGGCCGCGCAGGCCACGCTGGACCGCACCCGGCAACTCGCCGACCGGGAACTGGCAGCCCGCACCACCCTCGATGCCGCCCAGGCCGAGGTCGACCAGCTCACCGCTGCCCTTGCCGCGCAACAGAGCCAGGTGGCGCTGGCCCGGGCCAATCTCGAACGGGCACGCGTACTCGCCCCCTTCACCGGCACGGTCGCCTCTCGCCACGTTCAGCCGGGACAGATCGTCAGCCCCGGCATGACCATGCTGTCGATCGTCGACCTGTCCACCGTGGCCGTGGAGGTGATTGTCGCGCTCAGCGACTCTGCCCGCATTCGGGTGGGCCAGACCGTGCGGCTGTCCGCCCAGGGCATGCCGGAGGCGTCCTTCACCAGCACCGTCGAGCGCCTCAGCCCGGTCGCCGAGGCCGGCACCCGCTCCATCAAGATCTTCCTGAGGCTCGCCAATCCCGACGGGCTCCTGCGCGGCGGCATGTTCGTCACCGGCGACATTGTGGTGCAGCGCGACGACGCCGTGCTCGCCATTCCCGCCACCGCCATCCACACCCGGGACGACGCGCCCTACGTGCTTGCTCTCGAGAGTGGCACAGTGCGCGAGCGCCCCATCCGCACCGGAGCCGAGTGGCACTCGGC
>JAEZFJ010000156.1 GCA_023437755.1 Pseudomonadota bacterium | reverse complement strand
CGCTACCTGCTCGGCGGCTTGCTGGTGCTGCCGCTCGCCCTCTGGGAATACCGCCGCCGCAAGCGTGCCTTCACCCGCACCGATCTATGGACCACCGCGGCCATGTGCCTTGCCTTCTTCGGTGGCTCCTGGCTGCAGCAGGCAGGCCTTGCCACCACCACCGTCACCAATGGCGGCTTCCTGACCGGGCTCTACGTCTTCTTCGTGCCCATCGTCGGCTGGTTCCTGTTCCGCGCCCTGCCGCACCCGACGGTCTGGCTCGCCGTGCCCGCCGCACTCATCGGCATCTACCTGCTGAATGGCGGCCAGATCGAAAGCTTCACGGTCGGCGACGTCATGATCATCATCAGCGCGGTGTTCTGGGGCGTCCACGTCACGCTGCTTGGCCACCTCGCCCGCACCACCGGCCTGCCCATCACCGTGTCCGCCGCCAGCTTCCTCGTCGCCGGCATCCTTGCCACCGCCATCGCCCTGCCCACCGAAGCGCCGACGCTCGCCGGCATCAGTGCCGGCTGGCTCGAAATTCTCTATGCGGGGGTTCTGTCCACCGCTGTCGGTTTCACCCTCCAGGCTGTCGGGCAACAATACGTCCCGCCGGCCAATGCCGCGGTCATCCTCTCGGCTGAATCGCTGTTTGCCGCCCTTGGCGGCGCCCTGTTGCTGGGAGAACGCCTGCCCCCGATCGGCTACCTTGGCGCCGCCCTGATCTTCCTTGCCATCGTCACGGCCGAAGGCCTGCCGCCCCTGCTGGAACGCCGCCGCCAGCACGCAATCAAGCCGGCGAACTAAGGCAGAGGGTCGGATCCCTGTGGCCCCGCACACTCGATGTCACCCCGGCCTTGAGCCGGGGCCCATCCTGAGATGCCAACACCGCCGCAAGCTGCCGTCTGGTCAGATCGAACTCCGCCCGCCCTACTGCGCGTAGCGGTACATCTGGTAGGTCTTGCAGATCACCAGCAGCACGCAGCCGGTCAGCGTGATCTGGCTGTCGCTCACCTGGGTTATCGTCCCCTCGGCGCGGTGGCCATAGAGGTTCAGCGAGCCCTTCCACTGGTTGGGCCCGATCTGTGGCGCGTGGTCGATAACCATGGTGTTCATGTAGGGCAGGTTCTCGGCATTGTCGGCGCCGTTGCCCAGCCAGATCAGTTCGCCACACAATTGCGTGCCATCGCCGCAGAAGGTGACGTTGTAGCGCGAGTCGCGCATTTCGATCTCCCACACCCCGAGTGGGGAGGCCATCGCCGGTCCCGCCGCGCTCATGCCCAACACCAGCGCCAGCGCCGTACGCAACATCTTCTTCATCGAGACCTCCAGAATACCGGATCGCACAGTGCCCACTTCAAGCTGAACTGCGGCTGAGCGGTTCCCGTCATCGCAGCGTCACATCCCATCCCTAGCCTGTCCCGGTTCCGTTCATCCCCTGTTGCGGAACCCGGCCCCGCGCACCCTCGCCGCGCCGGTGGGAGCACCCGGCCCAACGCCCGGTCTCCGACGACCCCAAGGCACTTGCCGCCCATTCTGGGCGGCATTTTTTGTCTCAAGCGGGCGACGGCGTCTTTTTTGTGGAGCACCGCCTTTCCCGCTCGCCCCCGGCGCAGCTCTCCGCCACAACGGACGGAACGACGGAGCCTCAGTTTGGCCAAGCTCTATTTTTCCTATGCGGCAATGAATGCAGGCAAGTCCACGCTCCTGCTCCAGGCTGCTTACAACTATCGCGAGCGCGGCATGCGGCCGCTGCTCTACACCTCGGCCCTCTATGTCACCGACGGCATCGGCCTCATCTCTTCGCGCATCGGTATCTCCGAGCCCGCGCAACTCTATTCCGCCGACACCGACATCTACATCTCGGTTCGCGACCACACCGAAGAGGGCAAGGTCGATTGCGTCCTGATCGATGAAGCCCAGTTCCTCACCCCCGACCAGGTCTGGCAGCTCGCCCGCGTCGCCGATCGGCTGAACATTCCGGTGATGTGCTTCGGCCTCCGCACCGACTTCCAGGGGCAGCTCTTTCCCGGCTCGCGCGAACTGCTTGCGATAGCCGACTCCCTGCGCGAAATCCGCACCATCTGCGAGTGCGGCGCCAAGGCCACCATGGTGGTCCGCCAGGACAGCGAAGGGCGGGTCCTTACCGAAGGCGATCAGGTGGCTATCGAGAAATCGGTTTACATATCCCTGTGCCGCAGGCACTGGGAAGAAGCGGTGGGCCGCTGGCCCGTGAAGGGACCCTGAGCCATGGATCATTCCACCGAACCAACCGGCACCCTCACCATCCGCACCCTGGCGATGCCGGCAGACACCAATCCCGCCGGCGACATCTTCGGCGGCTGGGTGATGAGCCAAATGGATATCGCCGGCGCCATTGCCGCCGTCGAACGCGTCCGGGGCCGCGTCGTCACCGTGGCGGTCGAAGCCATGACTTTCATCGCCCCGGTAAAGGTCGGCGACATCCTCTGCGTCTACACCGCCATCGAGCGCGTCGGCACCACCTCGATAACCGTCGCCATAGAAGCGTGGGTGCGTCGCGGCCGCCTCGCCGCCCGCGTCAAGGTCACCGAAGCCCGCTATGTCTACGTCGCCCTCGACGAACACGGTCGCAAACGCCCGATCAACTCCGCCGCTCCGTCCTGATCTGGCTGAACGGTTCCGTTCAGCCAGCGTTCAGCTGCCATATGGTGCAACAGGTCAGCGGCCATAGAGGTCGGTTCGGAGTGCGTTCAATGAAGAAGTTCCGCCTGGGCGTCTACGCCCTCTTGGCGCTGGTGGTCAGCACCACCGCCGCCTTCGCCGTACCCGGCGTCATCAAATCCGACACCACGCTCCACGCCGGCCCGAGCTTGGACTCTGCCGTCATCGGCACCTTGTCGGCCAACCAGCAGGTGGAAATAGGTCAGTGCGGCGGTGGACTGTGTCCAGTCACTGCCAACGGCCAGAGCGGCTGGGTCTCGGACCGGTTCATAGCCTTCAGCCGCGGGCAGCAACCTCAACCGCAGCCTCAGCCCCAACCTCAGCCGCAACCGCAGCCCCAGCCGCAGCCGCAACCCTGGCCTCAGCCTCAGCCCTGGCCGCAGCCTCAGCCCTGGCCGCAGCCGCAACCTTGGCCACAACCCCAGCCGCAGCCCCCGCAGTGGGAAGATGCCGGCGCCTGCTTCTACAGCGAGCGGAATTTCCGCGGCTCCAGCTTCTGCCTTGCGGAAGGCGAGAGCTTCGCCCGCCTGCGGAACTGGGACGACCGGATCCGTTCCGTCGAAGTCTTCGGCGGCGCCCGCGCCGACCTCTGCTCCGGCCGCAACTTCTCCGGAGCATGCGTGACGCTGCGGTCGGACGCCTCGCGTCTTCCCCCGCAGCTCGACCGCGAGGTGACTTCGGTCGACGTCTATTAGTTGCTGAGAGCGTTCAGGTGCCGTTCAGGACGGAACGGCACTTCTCCTACCTGCGATTGGCATCTCGATGCCGCCTCGTGCCGGAAGCGGAACCCTTTTTTGGGCCACCCCGTTTGAGACACAACTCGAAACAATGGCTGTCGGTCGAACAGCGTCGCCCCGATGGACGGGGCCGCCCGCCAGCCCCAGGAGCACACCATGAATCGTCATTCTCGCAAAATGCTGCTGAATTTCGCCACCGCGACCGCGGTTGCGGCAACAGCCGTCGTCGTCTTCCTCCCCGCGGCCCAGGCGGCCCCCGGCACCATCACCAGCAACGTCAACGTGCGTTCCGGCCCCGGTACGAACTACGAGGTCGTCGACACCGCCCGTCGTGGCACGCAGGTGGATGTCCAGCAGTGCCAGGGCTCCTGGTGCTACATCGTTAAGTCCGGCCCCGACGGCTGGGTCTCGGCGAACTATCTCAGCGCCGGCGGCAATCAGGTGAACCCGTCGCAGCCCGGTCTCTCCTTCGGCATCCAGGTGCCCGGCGGCCCCTCGATCAATTTCGGTGTCGGTCAGCAGCCCCAGCGCCCTGGCGTGGCACCGATTCCCGTATCTGCAGGTGAAGTGTGCTTCTACGACCGCACCAATTTCCGCGGCGGCAGCTTCTGCCTGGAAGAAGGTGAGAGCATCCGCAACCTCGGCGATTGGCGGGACCGTATTTCCTCCATCGACAATGCCGATGGTCTCTCGGTGCAGGTTTGTTCGGAACGGAATTTCCGCAACTGCCGCACCTACACAACCAGTGCCCGCAATCTGGGTGATTTCGACGATTACATCGCTTCGATCCGCATCCGGTAAGCGGCTCGACAACTCCAATCAAGGCGCCCTTCGTGGCGCCTTTTTTGTTCTTTGCCTCATCTGTGCTGCGCGCTAGTGTCGCCGCACTTCTGCTTTGGGGTTGCTCATGTCCGCTCTGCGCCGTCTCGCTGCCATCGCCCTCGCCCTTGCCACCCTGGTCCCGTCCGCATTCGCAGCGTCGGAGTCCGGCAGCCACGGCTGGAGCACCGCGAACCTGACGCTGCGCGACGGCCCCGGCCCGGTCTATGCCGTCACCGGAGAGATCCCCGCCGATACGGCCATCAAGATCCTGCGCTGCCAGCGGCTGTGGTGCGTGGTCGACGGCCCCGGCGGCCGCGGCTGGGCGAGCAAGGACCATGTCTCCTTCGGCACCACCTCCACCCCTTGGCCTGGCGGCATCAACCCCGACTACGCCTATGGCGAAGGCGGCTCCGTCTGCTTCTATACCGGCACCAACTACACTGGCTCGCGCCTTTGCGCCGGCGGCGGCCAGGTCTTCCCCGATCTGGCTCTGAGCGGGCTTGACAACGTCTTCGCCTCGGTGGAAGTGATGGGCCGCGCCTCTGCCGCCGCCTGCCGCGACCGCTTCTTCCAGAGCTACTGCGAGCGGATCGTCAGCTCCCAGCCGGTACTGGACCAGTATCTCGTCCGCAACCTCTCCTCCATCCGCGTCTACTGACGCGGGGAGGCCGAAGCCTCACCGCACCAGCGGAAACACCCGCCGCTCAACACCCAACCCGCGATCTTCATGTCATTCTCCCGCTGCGGCCCCGCGCCGCCGATATCGCAGCGACGAACCGCACGGGATAGTTTCGACATTCGCGGGCTTTAACGTGCAGAGCCTTCAGCGGCCTTGGTTTCCGCATCGGCCAGTTGATGCATCACCTCGGCCGGATCGACCTCCTGCTTCAGTTCCTCGATCTCCGGATCGGGCTCCGTCCGCACCCCGAGCTTTTCGGCAATGGCATCCACCAGCGTCAGTAGCCGGGTCGTCTCGTGCTCGTTGAGCAGGCTGATCTGCAGGTCGAGATCGGCGCGCAAATCGTCCTGCGCCGCCATGCGGTTCTGATTGATCAACACAAACGTCGACAGGAAGATCGCCTCCACCGACGCCGCCATCGCCAGTACCACCAGCGAGGGGTCCCACGCCGGCAGGATCGGCAGCCAGCCGGTGTTGACCAGGATCCAGCCACCGAACAGCGCCAGGTGGATATAGACGAACACCATGCTGCCGGCGAACTTGCTGATCGCTCCGGCCACCCGGCTCTCGAGCGATGCTGAGCGCTCGCGCTGGTGCCGGTCATCCAGGATGCCGCGAATATTGCGCGACAGCGTCTGGTTCGCCTCTGTCGGCCCCCTCACATCCGCCACCTGTTTCGGCCTCGCCATCACTGCCTCCTGCCGCCCAATAACGGCAGCCCGGTTCTTTCGTTGCGGGCTCGACACCCACCCAAACAAGTGGCAACAGCCCCCCTTGGCCATACTATTCCTGCGCTGCGGAAGGCGACGCACGAGCTTCCGTCGGCACCAGGGGAGAAACCATCATGCCAACCGTGTCACATCTGTTTTTTCGCGCCGGAATTCTGTTCCTGCTCGTCGGCATCGGCCTCGGGCTGGCAATGTCGATCACCCAGGTGCACGACGTCATTGGCGCCCACGCGCACATCAATTTGCTCGGCTGGGTCACCAGCGCCATCTTCGGCGGCTACTACGCGTTGAACCCGGCCAAGGCCGAAGGCCTGCTGCCGCGCATCCACTTCTGGCTCTACACCGCTGGCGTGGTCATCATGAGCGCCTCGCTCTACCTCCTGCTCAAGCAGACCCCCGGCATGGAACCCTTCGTCGCCGCTGGCTCCCTCCTTACCGCTGCTGGCGTCGTC
>JAEZFJ010000109.1 GCA_023437755.1 Pseudomonadota bacterium | reverse complement strand
GAGGTAAAGGACGATCACGGGAAGCGAGTAGATCAGCGAATAGGCCGCCAGCAGCGTGACGATGGGCGTGCCGGCCTCGGAATAGAACGAGTAGATGGCCACCGATGCCGGCATCTGGTTGTCGCTGCGCAGGAGGATGAATGGGATCAGGAACGACCCCCAGATGTTGACGAAACCCCAGACCACGACGACCACGATGCCCGGCCGGATCACCGGCAGCGCCACGTCGAAGAAGGCCTGGACCGGCGAGGCACCGGCAACCATGGCGCTTTCCTCGTACGACTTCGGAATGGAGTCGATGAAGTCCCGGAGGATGAACATGGCGGTCGGCAGCAGACCACCGGCAAAGGTCAGGATCACCGCCAGATGGGTGTCGATCAGCCCGGCGGCCGAGACGATCAGAAAGATCGGCACCATCGCCGCCGACCCCGAGACCACGGAGGAGAACAGCAGCAGGACGTAGGTCACCGCACCCTTGCCGGGCAGCGACGAGCGGCTGAGCGCGTAGGCGGCGAGCGTTGCCGCAGCACCCACCAGGACGACGCCGCCGACCGACTGGATCAGGCTGTTCCACAGCGCCCGCACGGCGAAGTTGTTGCCGAAGACCGTGACGAAGTTGCCGAGCGTCCACGGATCGGGAACGGCGAGGCCGAGTTCGGCGCGCGCATTGAACGGGGCGAACAGGAACCACAGCAGCGGCAGCGCGAAGGCCGCGCCGATCAGTGCCGCCAGCGCGGAGAAGGCGATGCGGCCCACAAAGGCGGGGATGGTGAGTTTCATGCCGGTCACGCCCGCTTCTTGCGCCCGAGCCACAGGTAGACCAGGGCAAAGGCGAGGTTGATCAGCATCATGATGACGCCCACCGCCGCGCCCTTGCCGAACTGGAAGTCATGGAAGGCGACGCGGTAGTTGTAGATGGACACCAGTTCGGTCCGGTAGCTCGGCCCGCCATTGGTCAGGAGGAACGGCGTGAAGGTGTTGAACGTCCACATGGTGATCAGGATGAGGTCGGTAACGATGTGGCCGCGGATCAGCGGCAGGCCGATGTCGCGGAACTTCTGCCACGATGACGCGCCGGCGACGTCGGCCGCCTGGAAATAGCTCGGCGGGATGGATGAGAAGGCCGAGCTGAACAGCATCATCGAGAAGGCCGCGCCGCGCCAGGTGTTGAACACCACGATGACCCAGAAGGGCTGATCGAGCAGGAAGTCGCCGCGCGGCAGGCCGACGCTGGTCAGCAGCATGTTGAGCGTGCCCTGGTCGCGATCGAGGAAAGCGAACCAGGCAAAGCCGATCACCACCTCGGGCAGGATCCAGGCAGCGATGACGAAGGTCTCGGTGAGGCGCTTCACCGCCGGCGGCACCGTCTGGATCAACCAGGCCAGCAGCAGGCCGAGCAGCGCCTGACCGATCAGGGCCGACGCTATGACGAACTGGGTGGTGAGGATCAGAGAGAAGCCGAACTGGCCGCGCTGGAAGAAGGTCGCCGGATCAAACAGCGTAAGATAGTTCGCCAGGCCGACGAATTCTGGGTTCAGCGCCGTGCGCCCGAGCAGCGTGCGGTTGGTGAACGAAACGAAGATGATCCAGAAGAACGGCACGATCACGAAGACCGACACCAGCAGGCCTGCCGGCGTCATGAAGGCGGCCCCGGCCCAGTTGGAGAGGAGCGCGAAATTGCGCGCCTTGCGCTTGGGCTGGTGGAGATGCGGTTCGGTGGTCATTGTGTGATCTCGCGCCGGCCTGGTTGCGGCGCCTCGGTCGACCTCATCCTTGGCTTGTCGAAGGAGAGGCCGTGCGCGCCGATTCAGTGGCCGCGACCCCCTGGTTCGACAGGCTCACCATGAGGTCTATGGAAATTTGTGGCTCCGCTTCCGTAGCCCGGCACGCCGAAGCGCGCCGGGCCTGGGAGGAGACTAGAGCAGGCTGACGGTGTTCTCTTCGCCGACAATGGAGGTAACCGCCTGGCCGTACTGGGCCATCGCTTCCTCCGGAGAGAGTTCGCCGGAGACCACCGCTTCAGTCATGCGCTGGATTTCTGCCGACACCGAGTTGTAGTCCGGATCGTTGGGACGAGCGGTGGTGAGCGGCAGCAGCGTCTGGCTGGTCTCGGTCAGGAACGGGCTGTTCGGGATCTCGATGTCCGTCCGGGCGGTGATGCGCGGCTGGATGGCCTGGAAGGCGTTCTGCATCTCGGGCTCGTTCATGAACGAGAGCAGCGCCCAGGCTTCCTTCGGCGTATCGGTCGCCGGGTTCAACACGAAGCCGGTGCCGCCGGAGATGGTGACGAAATCCTGGCCATTGATGCCGGCACCCGGCTCCCTCGCGGGAATCTTGGCCCAGCCCATGACGTCGTCGCGGTTCTCGACCGCAAACTCGGAGCCTTCCGGCGTCACGGAGCGGTAGAAATAGTCGCCCTCGAGCAGCATGGCGGTCACGCCATCGCGGAAGTTGGCGAAGGAGCGATTGCGGCCGTCAGCCAGAAGCTGCGCGCGCTGGTCCCCCAGTTCTTCGTCGACATAGATCGTTTTGTAGAGGTTGAGGGTGTCGAGGATACCCTGGCTGGCGATGATGTACTTTCCGTCCTCGTCGACAACCTTTTCGCCGGTGCCGAGCAGCGCCAGCCAGTAGCCCTGCATGGTGGTGGCTTCGCCCATGGCGACGCCGGCATTGAGCTGGATGGGGAAGCTGTCAGGCTTGGCTTCCTTGATCGCACGGGCGGCGTCGAGAATCTCTTCCCACGACGTCGGCTGCCAGTTCTCGCCGTCGAGGCCTGCTTCCGCGAAGATGTCCTTGCGGATGTAGATCATGCGGACGTCGGTGCCGAGCGGGATGCCGTAATACTTGCCCTGGTACTCCATCAGGGCGCGCGAGCCTTCCGACAGAGCGTCCCAGCCGGACCAGTCGTTGACCTCGGCGCCAGCCACTTGCTCGAGCGGCTTCAGCAGGCCGCCTTCCACGAAGCTCGGGATCAGGAAGCCGTCGAACGCGGTAACGTCGGGACCGGCGCCGGTCGAAAAATCGAGCGCCAGCTGCTGGGTGAGCTGCGCGTCCTCGCCACCGAACTGGTTCAGCGAGACGTTGATGTCGGGGTTGGCAGCCTCGAAGGCAGGGATCACCGAATTCTCGATCCACTCGGCCGTGCCGCTGTTGACGCCGCCAACGACGCAGCGGCAAGTGATTTCCAGGTCAACGGCGAAAGCCTGACCAGCCAGCGCCGTCGCACCGGCGAGCCCGAGCGCCAGAGCGCGCAGACGATTGCTCATCGTAAAACCTCCCATGTGGTGGCTCCGGTTCCCGGTAGCCGCTTGGACCGCTGCAGGCGTAGCCGGGGCAGCAGACCCACTCAGAATGAACACGTTTTCAAGTTTGTCAATCTGCCGCGAGCGAAGAGCGCACGGCTAGTGGACGACGGTTTGCTAGCAATTCAGTACGAAGGTTGCATGACACCTGCGCCTGGCTTTTCACGCCCCTCTTGACAGAGTTGGGATCGCACAGCAGGAAAATGAACACGCTTTCAAAGCGAGGGGGAGAAACGTGACCGGCACGCGTGAACGGGCAACCGCCGAGATGGTGGCGCGCCGGGCCAATGTTTCGCGCGTGGCGGTGTCGCGCGCCTTCAATCCGCACACCTCGCTCAAGCCGGAAAAACCCGAGCTGATCCTCAAGATCGCCGAGGAGTTGAACTATACGCCGGACCGCGCGGCCCGGGCGCTGGTCAGCGGACGGTCCCATCTGGTGGGCGTGATCGTGCCGGACGTGTGCAGCCACTGGGAAAGCCAGGAGATCGACGCACTCACCACGGCACTGCAGAACGAGGGCTTCGCAACCCTGCTGTTCAAGACGCGCACCGACTACAGCATGGACGAGCGGCTGCTCGCCTATATGCGCGGCTTCAACCCGGACTCGGTGATCGCGTTCGTCGAGAACGTGAAGCCGACGACGCTGGCGCGGGTGCTCGGGCGGGCGGTGCCGATCTATGTCCACTACCCTCACCCCGGCTCGAGCGGCGGGCCGGCGGCAGACTCCGGCCCCCTCTATGAGCGGCTCAACGAGCAGCTGCATGACGGCATCGAGCAGGCCATCGCACTGCTGCAGGGATACGGCGCCCGCCGGATCGCCTACGTCTCCGGCGTGACGCGGTCACGGGCCAACGAGTCGCGCGAGGCGACGCTGCGGGCGGTGATGGCCGAGCGCGGCATGCCGCCACCGATCATCGCCCCCGGCGACTTCAGCTATGACGCGGCCTACAACGCCACGATCGACCTGTTCCGCATCGGCAAGGGCGCGGACGCCATCTTCGCCGCCAACGACGTCGGCGCCTTCGGGGTCATGGATGCGTTGCGGCACAATCTCGGCCTGCGCGTTCCGGAGGACGTCAAGGTCGTCGGCTTCG
>JAEZFJ010000081.1 GCA_023437755.1 Pseudomonadota bacterium | reverse complement strand
GGGGCCCCGGCCGCTTACCTCTGGGGGGGGGGGGTTATGCCGCGGGGCCCCAGCGCCGCGTCGTAGCGCCCTTTCACCGGCACGTCGAACAGCAACTCCTTGTCGAAGGGGACGGTAAGCCAACCATTGCTGGCGATCTCGTCTTCCAACTGGCCGGCGCCCCAGCCGCAGCAACCGAGCGCGAACAGCGAGGATTTCGGCGCCGGGCCGAATGCCATGGCTTTGAGCACGTCCAGCGTGGCGGTGAGGTAGACACCCCCTTCAACGGCATAGGTATTGCCGCTGCGGTATTCACCGGAGTGGAGCACGAAGCCTCGCCCCTTTTCGACAGGGCCGCCCCGCAGGACCTCGCGGTTGCGGATGGAGTCCGGCAGCCGGATGATGGAGTCGGGGTCCCCGAGATCGAGCTCGTCCAGGATGTCCGCAAATTTGAGATCGCCCAGGGCATGGTTGACCACCAACCCCATCGCTCCCTCGTCGCTATGACCAACGAGAAGGATGACGCTTTGGGCGAACCGCTCATCCTCCATGTCGGGCATGGCGACCAGGAATTGTCCTTCAAGCGTACTCATGCTGTGAATAGTAGGGTGCGCGTCGCACAAAGCCAACCCGGGCAGCCCGGTTGGACGACACCGTTGCCTTCACGATGGCCTGATGCGCTGTTTCTTCACCCCTGCCTGCGATAAGGGCGAGATCATGCGTCCGATCCTCTTGCTGCTCTTTTCAATGGTAATGAGCCCTGCCTTGGCGGGCGTAACCCCGTGGGTGGAGGTGGCACCGGGTGTACAGATGCGCTTGGTGACCACGGGTGAAGTGAAGAGCGACGGTCGGACGCTGGCGGCTATCGAGATCGATATGCCGGAGAGCACCAAGACCTACTGGCAGGTGCCGGGCGATACCGGTCTGCCGCTGGAAGTGGATCTCGGGGGCTCGCGGGGCGTCCTGAACCATCAGGTGCTCTGGCCTTACCCGGTCGTGGAACAGACCCCTGACTATCTCGACTACGTCTATCGCGGTCACACGGTGATCCCGATGCTGCTGAATGTGGATGGCGACGCACCGCAACTCGAGGCCGGTCTGGTGCTGGGGATCTGCTCCGATATCTGCGTCCCGGCCCAGGCACAGTTCTCCATTCCCCTACGCGATGCGGCTCCGGATCGCGCCAACGGCCTGCGCATCCGTCAGGCCGTGGCCGACGTACCAATGGCATGGCCAAGTTCGGAGCAGGGGTTCGGCGAGGCGCAACTGGTGCCGGAGCAGGGCGCGGTGTTGGTTGAAACCTCGGACCTCGACATTCAGTCGCTGATCGCCACTTTCGCAGATGGCATGCCGCTCCTCGGTGTGCCGCAAATTGGCCCCGAAGCGAACGTAGTGCAGATTCCGGTGCTCGACATGGGGGACATGAACGGGCTCGTCGGGCGCGAGGTCCGGCTGACGTTCATGACCAGCGAAGGGGCTTATGAGACGCGCCGCACCATCGGACCGCCCAACTGAGGCGCAGGCTCTGCTTGTGTCACGATCCAAAGCCGCCTATGCGCACGGGCAACCTTGAACAAGACCGCTATCGGCGGCAGCAATCCCAAGAGGCAGAGTTCATGATCGAACGCGGTGATCCCATCCCGTCGGTGCCAGTCAAGCTCGTTACCGGCGACGGTATTGCCGACACCACCAGCGACGCCGCACTGGGCCAGGGGCTGACAGTGTTCTTTGCCGTGCCCGGCGCCTTCACGCCAACCTGCCACGTGAACCATCTGCCGGGCTTCGTCGACAATGAAGCCAAGCTGCGCGCTGCCGGCGTGGACCGCATCGTCTGCGCGGCGGCAAACGACCACCACGTCATGAAAGCGTGGGCGGAAGCCTCCGGCGCTCTGGGCAAGATCGACTTTCTCGCGGACGGCAACGGCGACCTGGCCAAGGCCATGGGCCTTGCAAAGGACCTTTCCGGTTCGGGTATGGGGGTCCGCTTCGGCCGCTCGGCAGCGCTGATCCGCAACGGGGTTGTGGAAGCCGTGTTCGTTGAGGATGCGCCCGGGGTGACGGCGACCGGTGCGCCTGCCATTCTGATGGCGCTCGAGACTCAGGGCCGCTAGTGTCCGCGTCAGGAGGAGCATTGATGAACGATTTGGTTTCCCCCGTCCTGCGTCTGGCGGGTGCCGGCCTGACGGTGCTAGCCCTTGCCGGCTGTTCCATGGGCGGCCTGATGGGTGGCGGCAATGCCGCCCAGCAGCAACAGCTGCAGAACGCGACCGCGACTCCCGCCGCGGTGGCCGCAGCCCAGACCAATGCCCTGCCGGCGATCGCCACCGAGTGTCCGCCGATCCGCGTACGCGCCGGCAGCGAAGCGATGTTCTACTATGGCAGCGGTCGCACGGGCGATCCGAAAGCTCTGCAATATCAGGGTGTTATCGACGAGACGTCGCGCAACTGCGTGGTCTCGAACGGCCTGATCACCGTCAACATGGGTGTGGTCGGGCGGGTCCTGCTGGGGCCGCAGGGCAACCAGAGTTCGGTGAATGCTCCGATCCGCTTCGCGGTGGAGCGTGACGGCCAGGCTGTGTTCTCGGAGAAGTATACTGTGGCCGTGCCGCTGACCCCGCCGGCCCGTTCGGCCGAGTTCGTCAAGGTGGTCGAGAACGTCGCCATCCCCTATCTCGGCGGCGAGACCATCACCATCTGGGTGGGCTTCGACACCAAAGGCTGACGCCAGCCTGAACGAAGATGAACGAATAATGAGGGCCCGGTGAACTGTCACCGGGCCCTTTCCTTACTCGGCTGCCTGCGGAACAACCTCGGGCCGCTCCCACCTGAGGACGGGTTGCCGCGCCGCGCGGGTTTCATCGAGCCGGCGGCGGGGTGCTCGCTGCGGTGCGGCGGTGAAGCGCTCGCGATTGCCGCTCCTGGCGTCCTCGGCCAACTCGGCCATGACGTCGCAGAAGTGGTCGAGCGTCTGCTTGCTTTCGCTCTCGGTAGGCTCGACCAGCATGGCACCATGGACGACCAGCGGGAAGTACATGGTCATGGGGTGGAAGCCTTCATCGATCAGCGCCTTGGCGAAGTCGAGCGTGGTGACCCCGGTGCCCTCAAGGAAGCTGTCGTCGAACAGCGCCTCGTGCATGGTCGGGGAGCCGGGGAACGGCACCGAGAAGACGTGCTCGAGCCGCGCCTTGATGTAGTTGGCGTTAAGCACGGCGTCCTCGGCGGCCTGCCGGAGCCCGTCGGCGCCGTGGCTGAGCATGTAGGTGAGGGCACGCACATACATCCCCATCTGCCCGTGGAAGGCGGTGACGCGGCCGAGGGCGTCGCCTTCCACATGCTCGACCAGTTCCAGCGCGTTGCCGTTGCGGCGCACGAATGGGACCGGTGCAAAGGGCGCGAGCGCCTCGGACAGCACCACCGGACCAGCGCCCGGCCCGCCAGCGCCGTGGGGGGTGGAGAAGGTCTTGTGCAGGTTGATGTGCATGGCGTCGATGCCGAGGTCGCCCGGCCGCACCACGCCCATGATGGCGTTGAAG
>JAEZFJ010000080.1 GCA_023437755.1 Pseudomonadota bacterium | reverse complement strand
GCGTTCGCGCGCGGTCATGAAACACTACGGCCCCTTCACCCTGGACGTGCTCTATGCCCGCGCCAAGGCCTAGATGTGGGAAAAGGTCGAGCGCTTGCAGAAGCTCCCCGATCTCAAGATCTCGGATTTCGGCACCCGCCGCCGTCACTCCTTCCTTTGGCAGCGCTGGTGCGTCGAAGCGCTCAAGGAAGGCATCGGCGAGGCCTTTACCGGGACGTCCAACGTCAAACTGGCGATGGACAACGATCTCGAGGCGCTGGGCACCAATGCACACGAACTGCCCATGGTGCTGGCGGCGCTGGCGAAGACCGATGAGGCACTGAAGGCGGCGCCGTACCAGGTGCTGCAGGATTGGGAGAGCTATTACGGCGGCAATCTCCAGATCGTGCTGCCCGATGCCTTCGGCACCGACGCCTTCCTCCGCGATGCACCGGATTGGGTAGCTGACTGGACAGGGTTCCGGCCCGACAGCGCTCCGGCGATCGAAGGCGGCGAGAAGATCATCGCCTGGTGGAAGTCCAAGGGCCGTGACCCGCGCGACAAGCTCCTGATCTTCTCGGATGGGCTCGACGTCGACATGATCGAAGAGGCCTATCTGCATTTCGACGGCAAGGTCCGCATGACCTTCGGCTGGGGCACAAACCTCACCAACGACTTCGAAGGGTGCGCTCCCGAACCCAATGCCGGGCTTGATCCGATCTCGATCGTTGCCAAGGTCAGCGAGGCCAACGGCCGGCCGGCGGTGAAACTGTCGGACAATCCGGCCAAGGCCACGGGCGATGCAGCGGAGATCGCCCGCTACCTCCGGGTGTTTGGCGAAACCGGCCGGGTGGAGCACGCCGTTCGCGTGTGAGTCCATTCAGCAACACTGCTGCTGAATAGCCCGCAGGTACGAACCCGCCCGGGTCGCAGTGTGTTAACGCCCCCGCATGACCATCGAACTGATCGAGATCGCTGTCGCCGAGAAGTCGGCTCACCCCCGGCTGACCGGCCGCATCGTGGGGAGAGTGCGCGCAGTGCTGCAGGAAGATCAGGCCGGCCGCGGGCAGACGCACGATCTCAGCATACCCGTCTGGGCAGATGTGGCGGACGGCAGATCCGAGGCGGACATCGACATGGCCCTGATGCTCAAGGCCTCGGACATCATCAACCGGCTACGGGCGAACCTTGCCGGCTGAGCCGACGGACGAAATTGCGCCGTGCCGTTTCGCCCACCGGATCGTTTTCCGTCCGGACATGCCGGTATTGTGGAGCGTGGGCGTAGAAGCGGGCGGCCTTGTTCAGTCTGGCAAGCCGGCGCAGGCGCAATTCGTCGCGCACGAACCAGACGAAGCTGACGATGACGATCGCCCAGATGGCAGCAAGTTGCAGGATCACGGCCGCACTCCATTGCTGATCCTGCGATAGCTAATGAAAGGTTAGCAGCCAAGCGCTGACGGCCGTTAGCCTTACTGACTAAACTTTTAACGATTCCGGGAGCTCCTGGCCGCGGTTCAGCGCCACCAGCACGGCACGAACGTCCTGCTCGGCCGCCTTGCTGACCAGCTTCCGATTGTCATTTTCGGCCAGTGGCCGCGGCACGCCGAACGCAACGGTGATGTCCTTGACCGGCCCCGACAGGATATCGCGGATGTTCTGCTTCACCGATTTCGACTTGATCCAGGCGATCAGCGAACGCTCGTTGCGGCTGACGGGCAGCCCCTGGAGCTTGGTATAGGCGATGGTCAGCGGCTGGATCAGCACTTCCTCGGCGCCGGCATCGATCATGGCGTGCTGGGCGGCGCCAATCAGCGCGGAGCGGAACGGCAGCACGTGGGTGCCGATGTCCGACTGTCCCTCGGCGAACAGCAACACCGCATTGCCACCCGCCATGCGGGCGCCCATCTCCCGGCTGGTGCGGCCGGCATCGTGCCGGCGGGTGCGATCGACGAAGATGGTGCGCTGCAGTCGCGCCACCAGGCCGACAAACGGCCACTCCCCGACCTCGCGCTTGGCAACGAAGGTGACATCGGCCACCGAACCAACGGCAACAATA
This sequence comes from Pseudomonadota bacterium, assembly GCA_023437755.1. Classification (GTDB taxonomy): domain Bacteria; phylum Pseudomonadota; class Alphaproteobacteria; order Rhizobiales; family Devosiaceae; genus Devosia. Next base: position 4,594 of record JAEZFJ010000080.1, on the reverse strand, counting down.
TCGGTCCAGGACACATGATTCGATACCAGCAGTGTCGGACGGCCAGTGGCGGGCCGGCCGAGCACCGTCACTCTCAGCCCGAGGAACACGCAGCCGATCTTGTGAAACGTTCGCGGGATGACCTGCCAGAACGGCAGCTTGAGCTTCACGATCAGCCATTGCAGCGGAATGGCGAGGATCAGGAACGGCACGAACACGAAGATGAAAAACAGGGCGCGGAAGATGGTCACCGCTCAGGCTCCTTGCTGCCGAGCGGCACCGCATAGAGTTCGAGGCGATGGTCGATCAGCCGGTACCCGAGGCGCTTGGCAATCAGCTCCTGAATGGCCTCGATTTCCTCGTTGCGGAACTCGATGACCTTGCCGGAGCGGATGTCGATCAGGTGATCGTGGTGCTCTTCGGGGATGGGCTCGAAACGGGCCCGTCCGTCCTTGAAGTCGTGCTTGGTGACAAGCCCGGCTTCCTCGAACAAATTCACTGTCCGGTAGACCGTCGACAGCGAAATGCGCGGGTCGACTTCCGAAGCACGACGGTAGAGTTCCTCGACGTCCGGATGGTCGGTTGCCGCTTCGATGATGCGGGCAATCACGCGGCGCTGGTCGGTCATCCGCATGCCGCGGGCGATGCAGGATTCCTCTAGGGTCGGCTCTGTCACGTCCCAGCTCCGCTCCGGTCGGCCAGGTCTTGGGGTTACCCAAGATCGCGGGACAAGACAAGCGCGGTGGCAGCGGTGCCATCGGGGCGCGCATAGTACCCCTTGCGGCTGCCAACAGGGACAAACCCCTCGCGGGCATAAAGCGTGCGGGCCGCCGTGTTCTGCTCATCAACCTCGAGGAACATCCGCCGGGCGGACGTGTAGCGCAGGTCCTCCAGCGCCGCGCGCAACAGTGCCAGGCCCACCCCTTTGCCGCGCCAACGCGGGTCAACCGCAATGGTCAGCAGTTCCGCCTCATCGCCGGCCACCCGAACCAGGATGAAACCTGCAATCCGGCGCCGCGCATCGCAGGCGACATAAATCCGGGCCGCCGAGTCGTCCATGAACGCCTCGAAATCGGCCTCGGGCCACCCCCGGTAAAAGCCGGCAGCGTGGATCCGCGCCAGTTCAGCCGCATCGGCGGGCTCGGCCGGCTCGACATGCAGGCCGGCAGGGGCCATCCACAGCTTCATCATGGCGTCTGGCGCACCAGCCGGGCGGCCGTTTGCGGCTTGGCGTCGGCGTAGCGAACATAAGCCGCTTCCGGCGGGAAGTCGGACGCCTCGGCCGTGGCGGCGAAACGCGCCACTGCAACAATGTCCACAAAAGGAGAGCGCACAACCACACCGCCGCCCGCCACCAGCGCTTCAGCTTCGGCCAACGGCAGCAGCCTCGCCGGCTCCGTCGGCTCGCCCGGGCCAGCGAAAGCCTGCAGGTAGGCCTCGCCGCGGCGGGCATCGAGCAGCACGGTGGACGGTCCGTCCACCGATAGCGACAGGGCCAGCAGACTCGGTATCCCGATCACCGGAATACCGCGCGCCAGGCCCAGCCCCCGCGCCGCCGACAAGCCGATCCGCAAGCCGGTGAAGGAACCCGGACCGGTGGTGGACGCCACCCGGTTGAGTTCGGCAAATGTCAGGTCGTTGCGCGCGAGCAGTGTCTGGAGGCACCCGAACAGCCGCTCGGCATGACCAGTGGTGATCTCCTCGATCAGCCAATCCGCTCGCCCATCCTTGTGGACCAGGCCCAATTGCAGGCGGGGCGCCGCAGTGTCGATAGCAAGGGTGACGGGGACGAGGCTCATGCTTCGCTCCTAGCCTTGCGGCGGGCGCGAGTCTATCGGCAAGTCCACGCCTTGACGCTTGCAGGCACCGGCGCGACCTTGCCGCGATGTTTGCCGATTCGAGAGGAAGCCGCCCATGACCTGGCTGGCCGAGACAGCCATGCTGAGTCACGGCTGGCGCCGCTTCCTGCTGCTGCTGGCGGCCGGCGCGATCGCCGGCCTGTCCGTGCCACCGCTTTTTCTGTTTCCCGCGCTGTTCGTGAGCTTCCCCGTCTGGGTCTGGGCACTTGATGGCGCAGAACGCGGACGCGGCTGGCGTCGATTGCTTGGACCGGCTTTCACGGTCGGCTTCGCCTTCGGCTGGGGCTACTTCACTGTCGCCTTTCACTGGCTGGGCGCAGCCTTCTTTGTGGATGGCGGTCTCATGCTCGCCGTCATGCCCTTTGCGATTCTGGTACTCGCCGCCTTGATCGCGGCCTTCTGGGGTCTTGCCAGCGCCGTCGCTCACCTGCTGTGGAGCGACAGCGCCTGGCGCATCGTTACCCTCGCGACCGCCGTCACCGCGGCCGAATGGGCCCGCGGCCATGTGTTGACCGGCTTTCCCTTCGACCTGGTCGGCTATGCGCTCACGCCCAATGACGAGATGATGCAGGCCGTGGCTTTGGTCGGTATCTACGGGCTCACCTTCATTGCGCTGCTTCTCGCAGCCACCCCGGCGCTGATCTGGCCGGCAGACGGGCGCAACCTGACGCAGCGATTACTGCCCTTCTTTCTGGCCCTGCTCGTGCTTGTCGCCCAACTCGCCTACGGCACCAATCGGCTGACCGCCACCACCGCCACGGAGCGACAGGATGTGGCGCTGCGGTTGGTGCAGCCACTCGTCTACGAGCATGCCGACTGGAACAGTGCCGATCCGGTAGCGCTGATCGACCGCCTGGTGATGCTGTCGGAAATGCAGATGGGTCCTGACGATGCCGGCTTGGCGGACGTCGACATCGTGGTCTGGCCCGAATCGAGCCTGCCCTTCTACCTGTCGAGCTATCCCGATGCCCTGGCACGGATCGCCCGCATGCTGCCCGAGGGAAGCACCCTGCTCACCGGCGCGCCGCGCATCAACTATCTTCCCGGTGGCACGGTCCCGGATGGACCGCCATACAACGCGCTGCTGGCCATCAACACCGAGGGCGAGGTGATCGCCTCCTACGACAAGGCGCATCTGGTGCCCTTCGGCGAGTTCCTGCCCTATGGCGAGTTCTTTGCCCAACTCGGCATCAAGCAGTTCGTCCCCGGGGCAGAAGGCTGGGGGCATGGCGATCCGCGACGTCGCCTGTTGCAACTGCCAGGCTCGCCATCGCTCCTGGCACTGATCTGCTATGAAATCCTGTTCTCGGGCGACCTCGGCGCCACGGACGAAGCCCAATACCTGCTCAACATCACCAACGACGCCTGGTTCGATGGCTCGATCGGCCCGGCGCAGCACGCCCATCATGCCCGGGTTCGCGCCGTGGAAGAGGGCATGAGCCTGGTGCGCGCGGCCAATTCCGGCCACACCTTCGTCACCGACCCGTTGGGCCGCATCACCGCAGCCCTCGCACCAGGACAGATGGCAGCACTCGATGCCCGCCCACATGAGCGGGTAGCGCCACCGCCGTTCACCACGTGGCGATACTGGCCGCTGCTGGTGGTGCTGGTTCTCGGCCTTCTCGGCTCGATCTTGGCGCACCGCAGCAGCCGTCCCAAGCGCTTGTCGAGCAGAGGCTGAGCAAGGCAGAACGTTCGCCTCTCAGGCGCTCTCGGGATATCAAGATTTCTTTATATCCCGCTTGACCCCCTGCGCCTGCAGTGTCAAAAACCTTTTCAACTGCCCGCCCAGGGGTGGTTTCCACTCTCTTTCTGGAGATTTGGCTTGGTGCGTTCCTCCTATCTGTTCACCTCGGAGTCGGTGTCCGAGGGCCATCCCGACAAGGTTTGTGATCGCATCAGCGACGAGATCGTCGACCTTGTGTTCCGGGAAGCCAAGAAGGCCGGCATGGACCCGGCACAGGTGCGCATTGCCTGCGAAACCCTGGCGACCACCAACCGGGTCATCATTGCCGGCGAGGTCCGGGTGCCCGAGACGCTGCTGAAAAAGGGCAAGGACGGAACGGTGCTGCTCGACGCGGCCGGTCATCCAGTGGTCAACCCTGCCAAGTTCAAGTCTGCCGCGCGCAAGGCCATCCGCGCCATCGGCTATGAACAGTCGGGCTTTCACTGGAAGACCTGCAAGATCGACGTGCTGCTGCATGGACAGTCCGCGGACATCGCCCAGGGTGTCGACGAAGCCGGCAACAAGGATGTCGGTGCCGGCGATCAGGGCATCATGTTCGGCTATGCCGCCCGCGAGACGCCGGAGCTGCTGCCGGCGCCCATCTACTACGCCCACAAGATCCTCGAGACGCTGACCACCGCCCGCAAGGCCAATCACGGTCCTGCCGGCAAGCTCGGGCCCGATGCCAAATCGCAGGTGACGGTGCGGTACGAGAACGGCAAGCCGGTAGGGGTAACCCAGATCGTCCTGTCCACCCAGCATCTCGACGAGGCCCTGACCTCGACCGATGTGCGCAAGATCGTCGAGCCTTACGTGCGCGAGGCGCTGCCGGAGGGCTGGATCGATGATCAGACCGTCTGGCACATCAATCCGACCGGCAAGTTTGTCGTCGGCGGTCCTGACGGAGATGCCGGGCTGACCGGGCGAAAGATCATTGTCGACACCTATGGCGGTGCCGCGCCCCACGGCGGCGGCGCCTTCTCGGGCAAGGACCCGACCAAGGTGGACCGCTCGGCCGCCTATGCTGCCC
>JAEZFJ010000007.1 GCA_023437755.1 Pseudomonadota bacterium | reverse complement strand
ATAGAGGTGCTGCCCGTCGTTACGTGATCCGTCGCGCCATCAGCATTCGCGGCGGCACTGGCGATCGACCTGCTCGATGGGCGAGAAATCGCACGAGTCGAATCGTGCAGGTCGCCTTCCCTTGAAGCTGCCTTGCTTCGTCGTCGTGGTGACCGTTTCGCCACCTTTGACAGACTTGCGCAGCGGCGGCCGCCGCCGCATATCGCACAGAATGCGCTTGGCACCTTCGACGCCGGCAACCACACGCGGCCCGCACGAGCAGGATGCATGCGAGCTGCGTCTCTGGTTCTGCGCACAGCACAGCACCGTGCGGCCCATGGCGAAGGCCATGCCGCCGATGGCGTGCTGACGGAGCGCCAGATCCATCTCGTCCGCGTTTTCCCGCCGCCGGATGCGGATCCATTCAGCGCCATAGAGTTGATGATTGCGGTTCCAGCCGAGAAGTGTCGCGGGCGCGCACAGCGTATTGGTCAACACATCGCGGTTCTCGCGGATGTCAACGATCTGGTTGTCCTTGTACGGCTCGTTGAAGCGGATCTGATTTGTGACGCAGGACGTATTGAAGACGACGGCCGCAGTGCAGGGAAAACCGCGTGCCACGTGCACGGCGAGCCCGCCGCCGAGCGAATGTCCGGTCAAATGGAAGCGGACCACGCGACCTTCCGCGCGCGCGAATGCCTGCCTGCGGATATCCGCGAAGGCTTCCCGGGCGAGGCGGTAGCGATCCCAGGGGTTGAACCACTGCGTGACCCAGGACGCATTTGCGAGCGTATCGGCCGGGGTGGGCAGAACCTTCCACCAGCCCTCGCCGCCTATCGCTTCGGTGCCCCGGAAGGCGACAAGCACATGATCCTCGTTCTCGATCGTCCGCGAAAAGACGATGTAGCTGAGCCCATTCTGGTTCACGACCGGTCCGCCGACGACCTTCCAGCTCGGCTCGAATTTCACGAGGTCACCGCTTTCCCGCCCGGTGCCGCCATAGGCATTGAGGCTCGCGATCGCATACGGCAGGAAAGTCGCCGAGATGTGCTCCTTGTTCTCGCAGCCTTCGGGATCGTCGCAGCCGACTTCGGGGCCGCTGGAAGGAGCCTCACGCAAGTCGGGGATGACGGGAGCCTTGCAGACAGCCGGCGCGCTGTTCTCGATCGTGATGCCGAGCGAAGCCCGGGTGACGGGCGTGCCATGCCATGCGGCGAGGCCGATCAGCGGCAGCAGCAGGAAGGTGAAATAGCGAAGCATCGGTTGTTCCCCCGGACAGACCGATCGGAGTATCGATGCTAATGCCTAGCCGATGAATGCGACAATCGGCGGACCGCGGTGGTTCCTCCACGGCATTGTGGGGATCGGCTGTGTAAGCGAGTGTGGCGGGGGAGACGACCGCAACGGTCCTGGAGCGGCGGCGCGTCGCCTCGCTCTTGCCCTTCAGGCCGATTAGAATTAGTCAAAAAGGGGCAGTACGGACTGAGCGCTCATGGCGTCACATAACGACATCACCATCGAGATCACGCCGCAGGTCCTGCTCAAGGCCTACTCGTGCGGCATTTTTCCGATGGCCGAGAGCGCGGACGACCCGGCCCTCTACTGGATCGAGCCGCAGTCGCGGGGCATTCTGCCTCTCGATGCGATGCATGTTCCGCGCCGGCTTGCCAAGACTGTCCGCCAGGGGATTTTCGAGGTTCGCATCAACAGCGATTTCGAGGCGGTGATCGACGGGTGCGCCGCTTCGAAGGCGGGGCGGCGTTCGACGTGGATCAATGCGCGCATCCGCAGCCTCTACGGCGCTCTCTTTGCCCAAGGCTATTGCCACACGGTCGAGACCTGGCGGGACGGCCGGATCGTCGGTGGTCTATACGGCGTCGCCCTCGGCGGGGCTTTCTTTGGTGAGAGCATGTTCTCGACGGAGCGTGATGCCAGCAAGGTCGCGCTCGTCTATCTCTGCGCGCGGCTCGCCCATGGCCGCTTCACGCTGCTCGATACGCAGTTCGTGACGGACCATCTACGCCAGTTCGGTACCATCGAGGTCGAACGGCAGGAATTCCATCGGCTGCTGGAGCCGGCGCTGGCGCGAGAGGCCAATTTCCACGCACTGCCGACGGATGCCTCGCCCGAACAGATCCTCGCGACCTTCAAGATCGATCCGATCCACGACATCTGAAACGACGGCGCGCCGCGGCCCGCTCACATGGGCAGGCGCGCGCTCTGGTGGCTGAAATAGTTCTCGATCGCCGAGCGGATCGAGCGGGCGACATTGCGACGCCAGTCTTCCGAACGAAGCTGTGCGGCATCGGCCCGATTGGTCACGTAGGCGAGCTCGATCAGAACCGCAGGCACCTTGGCCGTCAGCAGAACCTGGAAGGCCGCGTTGCGGTCCGGGTTCTCGTTCATGTTCGTGCTGCGGCCCATGTTTTCGATCACGGCGCGGGCAAAGATGCTCGTGCGGTCCTTGGTCGCCTCCACCTCGCGCCCGGCGAGGTCGGCGAGGATGTTCTGCGCGGCAGCGCCCTGGCGGCCGATGGTCTTGAGAGGGGCGAGCTCGCTGTCCGTGAGGAGTTCACTCGCGCTCTTGCGGCGGGCGGACGCGGCGAGATTGTTCGCGACTGAATCGCGTAGCGAATAGATGGTCGCACCGCGGGCCCGTGAGGTCGCGTAGTCGGCGTGAATGGCGATGAAGAGGGCTGCCCTGCGGTCTTCCGCAAACTGCCGCCGCTCCTCGAGAGGCACGAACGTGTCGTCCTCACGGGTCATCGCCACGCGGTAACGACCGCTCGCCCGAAGCTGGTCGCGCAGCGTGCGTGCGAAGGCGAGCACGACCTCCTTCTCGACGGTCCCGTTGCGGATGGCTCCGGAATCATGGCCGCCATGGCCGGGATCCAGGACAATGAGCGGCTTGTAGGCGTTGGCCGCACGATTACCCGGGCGCTCGGCCGGGCGAGGAACCGGCGGCTGGATCGTACCTCGCGCGCTCGCACGCTGCACGGTCGATGAGGGAATGGCGACCGCCGCCTGCAGCAGCGAGTTCATATCCGTGGCGGCTGGCGCGATCTCGAGCGACAGGAGGACGGGACCGCTGCCGGCGCCTCCGAGGAACTCGGATTTCTCGACCACGACCGCTTCCGTCACGTCGATCACGACACGCATCCTGCCCGGTGCACCGAGACCGGCGCGAAAGCCACTGACAATGCCGACGGGGTCGCCTTTGAGAGAGGGCGGAAGCTGCAGCTTGACCGTGGGCAGGTCGACGATCACCCGGTTCGGGTTCGGCAGCGATTGGACCTGATAGTCGACCTTGCGCTCGAGCGCGATGACGAACCGCGTCTTCTTCAGGGTTTCGGCGGGCGGGGCCGGAACGGGAACTGGAACGGCTGCGGCGGCAAGCTCCGTCGGGGCGGGAGCGCGCGCGGATTGGGCCGAAATCTCCTCAACCGCCATGCCCGTCGTGAACGCGAGCATGATGATTGGCAAACGCATGTACGCATGCAGCCGGAACCCCCGGCTACCTGCACCTGCCTGAAACATGACGAACAACCCCCGTCAACGCGACACCCGTTTCAGTGGTGAGCTCGGTGAACCTAAACCCGGAACGTGGCCATTTCCGGGAAACTCATGGTTCTTGTTATGAAACGGTAAAGGTTAAGATCGCGCGAACGTGCGTCGCAAAAGTGGGCCTGAGGCAGCGCCTCGCGCCGGGCAAGTTGGCGCTGGCGTCCCTCGTGAGCGGGTCGCCTGAGCGCTCGCCCGCCATCAGCACCCAGATGCCCGCCAGGACGGCGCTTCGAATGGCTGCCGCCTTCTCCGGCAGAAATGATGCTATTTCGCGCGGCGCCGCATTTGACTTTGGGGGTCCAGACGTCGTTCTATTGTTGCGATGACGGCTCTAAACGCCCGTCTAACAAGTTTCGGTGGCCGGGATTTACGTGTGGCTGGCCGGCGGAAGAAGCGTCAACCTCAAGGGGAGGCTCATTATGAGCACAATGCGTCGTGCGGTGGCCGTACTAGCGGCGGCCGCCACTATTCCGTTTCTTGCTACTGCTGCGAGTGCGCAGAAAACTCTGCGATTTGTCCCCCACTCTGACCTCAAGATCCTCGACCCGATCTGGACCACCGCCTTCGTGGTGCGCAATCACGGCTACATGATCTACGACACGCTCTTCGGCATGGACGAGAAGGGTGAGATCAAGCCGCAGATGATCGACACCTACAAGCAGTCGGACGACAAGCTTACCTGGACCATGACGCTGCGCGACGGTCTGATGTGGCACGACAACCAGCCGGTCACGACCGATGACATCATTCCTTCGATCAAGCGCTGGGCAGCGAAGGATTCGATGGGCCAGAAGATGATGACTTTCGTCGACAGCATCACGGCGAAAGACGCGAAGACCTTCGAAATAAAGCTTAAGTCGCAGACCGGCCTCGTTCTCTCCGCACTGGGCAAGCCGTCGTCCAACGTCCCCTTCATGATGCCGAAGCGGGTGGCCGAGACCGATCCGAGCAAGCAGATCGAAGAATTCATCGGCTCCGGCCCCTTCGTCTTCAAGCGTGACGAGTGGCAGCCCGGAAGCAAGATCGTTTACACGAAGTTCGAGGGCTACAAGCCGCGTTCTGAGCCCCCGTCAGGAACAACCGGCGGCAAGGTCGTCAAGGTCGACCGCGTCGAGTGGCTGCCCATCCGCGACCACCAGCAGGCCGTGAACGCCTTGCTCGCGGGTGAGGTCGATTACATCGAGGCGCCCCCGCACGATCTGCATCCGCTCATCAAGAAGAGCAAAGACGTCTACATGTTCAACTGGAACCCGCTCGGGAACCAGTTCACGTTCCGCTTCAATGTGCTGCACAGGCCGTTCGATAATCCGAAGATACGCCAGGCTCTCCTCTACGCCTTCAATCAGGAAGACTTCCTCAAGGCCGTTGTCGGTGACGAGGAGTACTATAAGGTTTGCAAGTCGATGTTTGTCTGCGGCGGCCCGTTCGGGACCGACGCAGGCTTCGAGGACAAGCTCGAGTCGAACTTCAAGAAGGCGCGCGAGCTGCTCGCGGAAGCCAAGTACGACAACACGCCGATCGTTCTCATGCATTCGACGGATCTGCAGGTCCTGACGAACCTCGCACCTGTAGCGAAGTCGCTGATGGAGCGGGCCGGCTTCAGGGTCGACATGCAGTCGATGGATTGGCAAACGGTTGTCGCTCGCCGCGTGAAGAAGGATCCACCAGCTCAAGGCGGCTGGCACGCCTTTTTGACCTCGTGGGTCGCAGCCGACATGCTTGATCCGGTCATGACGGGCTTCCTCAACTCGGCCTGTGAAAAGGCCATGTTCGGTTGGCCGTGCGATGAGCAGATCGAGAAGCTGCGCGACGACTTCGCACGCGAGACGGATCAGACGAAGCAGAAGGCGATCGTCGAGGCCATCCAGAAGCGCGTTGCCGAGTACCCGACCCACATTCACCTCGGTCAATGGTACAACCATGGTGCGCAGCGCAACAACGTGAAGGGCATCGTTGCCGCGCCGGCGCCGGTTCTCTGGAACATCACGGTAGACTGAGGACGCGTCACGCGTCTTTGGCTGGAGTAGATAGAGCGGCCGAGCAGGATCAGTTCTGCTCGGCCGAATTGTTTTCGCTGATGCGTAGCCCATCCATCGGCGTAAGCGCCGATTCTACCAGCATTAATGACCGAAATTTGTGCGGTGCAGCGTTTGACTTCGCGGGGTGCGCGACGCTCTAATGCTTTCAGCGACCTTTCCGGTTGCCGAGTCGCTCATGGAGCGGACTGGCTCCAAGATCGACACGCAGTCCATGGATTGGGAGACGGTCATTCGCCCGCCGCGTGAAGAAGGGTCCCCCGGAGACCGGCTGCGGGCCCTGCGACAAGGAAATCGAGAAGCTGCGCGACGATTTCGCGAAAGAGGTCGACTGGCCAAGCAGAAGGCTATCGTCGAGGCACTCCAGAAGCGTGTTGCCGAGTATCCCACGCACGTTCATCTGGGTCAGTTCTACAATCACGGCGCCATCCGCAACAACGTGAAGGGGATCGTGCCGGCCCCCGCCCCTGTTCTCCGGAACATCACAATTGAATAATGGGGCGACTGACGTATTGTATTCCCGGCGGTTCGTCGGGAATACATCCCGGCGACTGCCTGTCGTCGACCACGATAGTTTGCAGTGACAGATCAGGAATTCCATGGGCGGCTATATTCTCCGGCGGGTTCTCTCCACATTGCCGGTGCTGGCAATCGTGGCCGTGCTCGTCTTCCTCATGCTACGGCTCACGCCGTCCGACCCGGCCGCCATTATCGCAGGCGACTACGCGAGCCCGGAGCAGATCGAAGGCATTCGTGAGCGCCTCGGCCTCAACGAGCCGATCCTCAAGCAGTTCGTCATCTGGATCGGCGGCGTTCTTCAGGGGGATTTCGGCGAGAGCTTCTTCTACAAGAAGCAGGTTGCCGAACTCATTGGTGAGCGGCTCGAGCCGACGCTCTCGCTCTCGCTCGTCACGATCCTGCTCGTGGTGCTTGTTGCCGTGCCGCTCGGCGTCATCGCGGCACACAATCATGGAACCTGGATCGACCGCTTCGTCATGGGCTTCTCGGTCCTTGGCTTCTCCATTCCAGTGTTCGTCGTCGGGTATATTCTCATCTACGTCTTCGCAGTCACGCTCGATTGGCTGCCCGTACAAGGCTATCAACGCATAGGCGACGGCGTCGGCGGGTGGCTGCTGAGATTGGTTCTGCCTGCGATGACGCTCTCGGTCGTATTCATCGCGTTCATCGCGCGCATGACGCGCACGAGCGTGCTCGAAGTGCTGAATGAGGACTATATCCGCACGGCTCGCGCCAAGGGACAGACGGAGATCAAGGTTCTTGTCCGCCACGCACTCGCCAATGCGGCGGTACCGATCCTCACGATCATCGGCCTTACGGTAGCAATTCTGATCGGCGGCGTGGTGGTCACCGAGTCGGTCTATACGCTGCCGGGCCTCGGCCTGCTTACGGTCGATGCCGTGCTCGCCCGCGACTATCCGACCATTCAGGCGGTCATCCTGCTCTTCTCGTTCGCCTATGTGCTCATCAACCTCCTGGTTGATGTCGCGTATACTTTCCTCGATCCCAGGATCCGTTATTGATGGCTACCATTGACGCAGCCCCGCCGGTCCCCCGACGACGTTCCGTCTGGTCCACCGTGCTGCGCAACCCGAGCGTTGTTTTCGGCGGCTCGATTGCGCTGGTGATGTTGATCGTGGCTATTCTGGCGCCCGTGCTCGGCACGCGTGATCCTGCCGAGATCAACCCGTCCGCGCGCAATCAGAAGCCCGGCTATACAGCCACGGTTCGCGATGACGAAGGGAAGCGCATCCAGGTCAAGTATCACCTCGGCACCGACAGCCTCGGGCGTGACATCTACAGCCGCGTGGTCTATGGCGCGCGCGTGTCGTTGATCGTCGGCATCACCGTCGCGATCATCGCCGTATTCTTCGGTCTCATCATCGGGATGATCGCGGGCTACGTCCGCTGGCTCGACGGCATCATCATGCGCCTCATGGATGGCCTGATGGCTATCCCCGAAATCCTGTTGGCGATCGCGCTGGTGTCGCTTTCGCGGGCCGGATTGCCCGCTGTCGTCATAGCGATCGTCATTCCGCAGATTCCGCGTGTCGTCCGACTGGTGCGCTCGGTGGTTCTTTCCATTCGCGAGGAGCCGTATGTGGAGAGCGCGATCACTGTCGGCACGCCGACGCCGACCTTGCTCTTCCGCCACGTGCTTCCGAATACGACGGCGCCGTTGATTGTGCAGGGCACGTTCATTTGTGCGAGCGCGATCCTTGTCGAGGCCATTCTCTCGTTCCTCGGTATCGGCATTCCGCCGGAGGTGCCGACGTGGGGCAATATCATGGCCGAGGGGCGGACCTACTTCCGTATCCTTCCCCACAACATTCTGTACCCTGGAATCGCGCTCGCGCTCGCGGTGCTCGCGATCAACATGCTCGGCGACGGTCTGCGCGACACGCTCGATCCGCGCTTCGCCAAGAGGTTCTGAGCAGCCATGCAAGAAGCTCTCACTGGC
>JAEZFJ010000428.1 GCA_023437755.1 Pseudomonadota bacterium | reverse complement strand
AGCGGCAGACCGAGGGCGCCGCAGGCTACGATCTTGTTGCGGCGCTGCCGCTGGAGGAGCCGATAGAACTGCGTCCCGGTGAGCGCGCGCTGGTGCCTTGTGGCTTCGCGCTGGCTCTGCCTACTGGCTATGAAGGCCAGGTGCGGCCCCGCTCGGGGCTGGCGGTGAAGCACGGGATTACCGTGCTCAATGCCCCCGGGACGGTGGACGCGGATTACCGCGGCGAAGTTAAAGTGCCACTGATCAATCTCGGCACGGAGCCGTTCATGGTGCGGCGTGGAGACCGAATTGCTCAGCTGGTGGTGGCGCCAGTGAGCGTGATGGAGATCGTGGTCGAGGAGGCACTTGATGAGACCGAGCGTGGCGGCAAGGGATTTGGTTCGACGGGAATCGGCTAGCCTGCTGCTGGGCTTGGGGTTGGCCCTACCCGCTTCGGCGGGCGATCGGGCGCTGCTCGACATCATCGGCTATTCCGAAGACAGCCGGTTCCTGGTGTTCGAGGAGTTCGGGATTCAGGACGGATCGGGCTTTGCCTATTCCAACCTCTACGCCGTGGACCTCCTCGAGGACAGCTGGGTCGTTGGCACGCCGCTGCGGATGCGCGCGAGTGACGAGGGCACCTCCCTGGCGGAGATTCGAAACGAAGCGCTTGCCAATGCAGAGGGCCTGTTAACGGAGCTCGAGATCACCGTGCCGGCGGACGTAATCGCCTTGCTCGGCGACGGCGTACCTGAACAGGACGGCAGGAGCTTGCGCTTTGGCCTGCCGGGGTACGAGCCGGGTGCCGTGCGGGGCGACCATGAGTTGGAACTGGAGACGTTCCCGACAGCAGCGGCGTCGCCATGCTTCGACTGGTTCGCCGTCGAGCCGCTCGGCTACGAGCTGACGCTCACGGCGGGAGGGAAGAAGCGACTGCTGCATCGCGATGATACGCTGCCGCGCTCGCGCGGCTGTCCTCAGGACTACCGCATCCACGCCGTGGCGGTGCCGTTCAACAGCGCCGAAGGGAAAGGCGCGACAGCGATCCTGTCGGTTTATCCGTTCGGCTTCGAGGGTCCAGACCGACGCTTCGTGGCGGTGCCGCTTGGCCTCTGAACCGTTTTCAGCCGAGGAGGCGCGCCGATATTCGCGGCACCTGGTGCTCAAGGGCATGGGCGGCACGGGTCAGCAGAAGCTGAAAGCTGCGCGAGTGCTGGTGGTGGGAGCCGGCGGTCTGGGCAGTCCCGCCATAGCCTACCTGGCGGCTGCAGGTGTGGGCACGATCGGTGTTGCGGACAGCGACAGGGTTGCCGTGTCCAATCTGCAGAGACAGGTGATTCACGGTACCGATGATGTGGACAAGCGCAAGACTGCCAGCGCGGCGGCTTTCGTGCGGAGCCTCAATCCGCATGTGGAGGTCGTGGAGCATCCGGCGATCGACGGGCGAAACGCCGATGGCATTCTTGCCGGATACGATCTGGTGCTGGACGGCACCGACACGCTGTCGAGCCGCCGTGTCGTTGCTGCGGCAGCGGCTCGGCTTGAGCGGTCGCTGGTGTCCGGGGCGATGTCGATGTTCGATGGGCAGGTGTCGGTGTTCGCGCCCGGCGGACCGGGGTTCGATGCGGTGTTTCCGCCCGAGGCCGACGACGCCGACCTGCCGGGCTGTGAAGTTACCGGCATCATCGGGCCGCTGCCGGGGGTGATCGGCAGCCTTATGGCCATGGAGGCGATCAAGTTGATCACCGGCATCGGCACCCCCTTGGTGGGACGGGTGCTGGTCTATGATGGCAAACGCGGCGCGTTCACCACACTGGAGATCTGATGACCCTCAGGCGTCCGGGTGCTTGAAGACAAGGGCGGCGTTGGTACCGCCGAAGCCGAAGCTGTTGCTGAGCACGACGCCTAGATCGACGTCATCACGGCGCTGGCGCAGGATCGGCATGTCCTCGAAGGCCGGATCGAGGGTTTCGATATTGGCGCTCTCGGCGATGAAGCGATGGCGCATCATCAGGATCGAATAAATCGACTCGTGAACGCCGGTCGCGCCCTGGGAGTGCCCGGTCAGTGACTTGGTGGCCGAAATCGGCGGGCATTTGTTCTCGTTGCCGAACACGGCGCGGATGGCCTCGATCTCCTTCAGGTCGCCGACCGGCGTCGAAGTCGCGTGCGGGTTAATGTAGTCCACCGGCAGCTTGACGTTCTGCAACGCCATACGCATGCAACGTTCAGCCCCTTCGCCTGAGGGGGCGACCATGTCGAGCCCGTCGGAGGTGGCGCCGTAGCCAACGACCTCTGCCCATATCCGGGCGCCGCGAGCCTTGGCGTGTTCCAGTTCCTCGAGCACCAGCACGCCGGCACCGCCGGAGATGACGAAGCCGTCACGCGCGGCGTCATAGCAGCGAGACGCCTTCTCCGGGGTCTCGTTGAAGTCGGAGCTCATGGCGCCCATGGCGTCGAACAGGTTCGAGAGCGTCCAGTCGAGATCCTCGTGACCGCCGGCGAACACGATGTCCTGCTTGCCGAGCTTGATCTGCTCCATGGCGTTGCCGATGCAGTGCTTCGACGTCGCGCAGGCGGCTGTGATGGTGTAGTTGATGCCCTTGATGCCGAAGGCGGTGGCCAGGGTGGCGGAAGCGGTCGACCCCATGGCCTTAGGGACGGCCAACGGTCCGATGCGCTTGGGGGACTTCTTCTCGCGGGTGACATCGGCGGCTTCCACAATGGTGCGGGTGGAGGCACCACCGGAGCCCATGACAATGCCGGTCATGGGGTTGGAGATGTCGCTGTCCTCGAGCCCTGCATCGGCAATCGCCTGCTGCATGGCAAGGTAGTTCCAGGCGGCGCCCTTGCCCATGAAACGGGTTACGCGGCGGTCAAGGATTTCGAACGGATCGAGGCGCGGGTCGCCCTTGACCTGAGACCTGAAGCCGAGTTCGGCATAGTCTTCGGCGAAGACAATGCCGGGGCGGGCCTGGCGCAGGCTATCGGTGACCTCATCGAGCGTATTGCCGATCGAGGAAATGATCCCCATGCCGGTCACGACAACTCGTCTCATCTCGACCTCGCTCTGTCGTCTCGTGGCGCCTTGAGCGGCACCTTGTTGGTCTTGGGCCAAGCGGAGCTGAAACCGCTTGCGCGGCCTAGTGATCCCTGAGCTGGCTGTCGGAGAACAGACCTACACGCAGGTCGGTTGCTTCGTAAATCACCCTTCCGGCGGCCTTGACCCAGCCATCGGCGATACCCAGAACCAGGCGGGACCGCATGACCCGCTTGATATCGATAGCGTATTCGACAACTTCAACATCGTTGGTCACCTGGCCGGTGAACTTGATCTCGCCACCCAGTGCGCGTCCCTTGCCCGGGGACCCACCCCAGCCGAGGAAAAAGCCCGTCATCTGCCACAACGCGTCAAGTCCCAGGCAACCCGGCATCACCGGATCACCGATGAAATGGCAGTTGAAGAACCAGAGGTTCGGGTGAACGTCGAGTTCGGCGCGGACATAGCCCTTGCCGAAGGTGCCGCCGGCATCGTCGATGTCGGTGATGCGGTCAAACATCAGCATGGGCGGAGCGGGTAGCCGGGCGTCCATCTGGCCGGGCAATTCGCCCCGTCCATGCGCCAGCAGCTCTTCGTAGCCGAATGACCTCTGCCGTTCCGCCATACGCCCTTCCCCAGTCAGCCTGAATATTGTCTCGTATAGGGGTGCAGGGAGGGGGTCAAGCCAGCCGTCGGCGGGTGAGGGCTGCGGGAAAACCAGGGCCGGCTTGTACCATCGAGCGGCCGACTATATAATGGAGTGCGAATTTCCGGCCCTTTCGCCCGAGTTGCAAGGACGCAATGACCGAACGACCTTCCGCTGCCCGCTCGCATCCGTCCCGCAAGCCCTGCCTGACGGCAGTGCTGCGCATGGCCGGACTTCGGCCCACCCGTCAGCGGGTTGCCCTTGCCGAACTGCTGTTCGGCGGTCCGCATCGCCACGTCAGTGCCGAACAGCTGCACAGTGAAGCGGTGTCGACCAACGTCAACGTGTCGCTGGCAACGATCTACAACACCCTGCACCAGTTCCACGAGGCCGGACTGCTTCGCGAAGTCGCGGTCGACGCTTCGCGGTCGTATTTTGACACAGACACCTCCGACCATCATCATTTTTTCGTCGAAGACGAGCAGAGAATGATCGACATTCCCGCCTCCGCGGTGGCTTTCGCATCGCTGCCGGAGGCTCCGGAAGGAATGCAGGTCAGCCATGTGGACGTGGTGATCCGGGTGCGCCATGCACCGCTTCCCGTCGATACGGTGGACCTTCGCGACGCGACACCGGCGGATGACGAACTGCTGGACTAGCATTTCGCCATCAGCGGACGCGAGCGGGGCGGCCTGTTCTCTCGGGCGCGCGCAGTTCGGCGAGCCTCTGACCGGCGTGCCCGGACTTGTCCATCCCTCTCCTGACGCAATTCGCACCGTGGACCGGGTGACATCCACTGCCTGCCTCCCATAGGGTGGCGTGATCGGCAACGACGGAAAAGGTGGTCGATGGGCGCGAAGCTCAACCTCAACGCCTACTTCGAGCGAATCGGCTTTTCCGGATCGATCGCTCCGACGGTCAGTACACTCGCCCTGCTTCATGTGCTGCATCCCGCAGCGATACCTTTCGAGAACCTCGACCCGCTGCTCGGCCTGCCGGTCAGCCTCAAGCTGGCCGACGTCGAACGCAAGCTGGTCCACGAACATCGGGGCGGCTATTGCCTCGAGCATAACCTGTTGTTCCTGACGGTGCTGCGGGAGCTCGACTTCACTGTCCGGCCGCTCGCCGCAAAGGTGGTGTGGTCCAATCCGGAGGCGCTTTCGGCACCGCCAACGCATATGCTGCTCGCCGTCGAGATCGGCGGCTCGACCTATATTGCCGATGTTGGCTTCGGCGGCCTCACGCTGACGACCCCCCTGAAGCTCAGAACCGATGTGGAGGAGGAAACCCCGCATGAGCGTTTCCGGCTGACGGGCGGCGAGCCGGAGTGGCGGCTCGAGGCCGAGCTCAAGCCGGGCGAATGGCTCACGCTTTACCACTTCACCACCGGGGAGTGGGACGAGGCGGAGTACCAGGCGGCCAATGTCAATGTCTCCAGCAGCCCGGACTCGCCGTTCACGAGCGAACTGCGCGTGGCGCTCTCGCCCACGGGCCGGCGGTTGGCATTGCGAGGCAACCGCTTCACCACATACCGAATGGGCGATCCGGCCGAGGAGCGGTTGCTCGGGAGCGTAGCGGAGATGCGTGACGTGCTGACGGAGAGGTTCGGCCTCGACCTGCCGCAAACACCGGAACTCGACGAGACGTTGTCACGCTTTCTGCCGGAGGCGGAAGGCTGATGGCGCCCGTGGTGGTCGATCCCGACAAAGTTCGGGAGTTTCTCACGCAGGCAGATTTCGAGCGCTGGCTTGCCCAGCACCATGCCACGGCAGACGAGGTGTGGATCCGCATCTTCAAAAAAGCGTCCGGACGGGCCAGCATCACGCCCGTGGAGGCGATCGATGCGGTGTTGTGCTGGGGCTGGATCGACGGCATCCGCAAAAGCTGGGACGAGATCTCGTTCGTTCAGCGCTATACCCCCCGGAAACCGAAGAGCGTGTGGAGCCAGGTCAATCGCGACAATATCGCCCGGCTGATCGAAGAGGGGCGGATGACCGAGCACGGGCTCCAGCATGTCGAGGCGGCCAAGGCCGATGGGCGCTGGGCTGCCGCTTATGCCGCCGGCAGCAAGATGGAAATGCCGGACGACCTGATGGCGGCGATTGTTGCCAATCCGGCGGCTCTGGCCACGTTCGAAGAGCTGAACAAGACCAACCGCTTTGCGCTGGCATTCCGCGTCGGCAATCTCCGCACAGCCGCAGGCCGCGCCAAGAAGATCGTGGGATTCGTCGAGATGCTGGCGCGCGGCGAGACGATCCACCCGCAAAAGCAGAAAGCGCAGCCTGCTGCCCAAGATTAAGGCAGCGAGGGAACAAATCCGCGTGAACGTTGGTTGAGGAGCCATCAGCGTCAAACGGAGGCATTCCCATGAACGCCATCATCTACCTTGTTGGTCTCGTCGTTATCGTCCTGGCGATCCTTTCCTTCCTTGGGCTCGGTTGAGAGCAGAAGAGGGAGAACGTCCATGAGCATCGATGCACCATCGACCACGATCATCGAGACAAGCGGCACCGCAGGCGAGCAGTCGTATGTGGATTGGCCCGCCATCATCGCCGGCATTGTGCTGGCATCCGCCATCAGCCTGACCTTTATCGCCTTCGGCTCGGCGGTGGGGCTCAACTTCGTCGACTTCAACGCCCGTGAAGGCGCCAGCCCCATCTTCATCGGCATTGCCGCGGCGCTGTGGTTCCTTTGGATCCACATCTCCAGTTTCATGGCTGGCGGTTATCTCGCGGGTCGGCTGCGCCGCCGGTACTACGACGCCACCGAACATGAGAGCGATCTGCGTGACGGTGCCCACGGCCTGCTGGTCTGGGCTGGCGCCCTGGTTGTCAGTGCCATCGTGACTGCAGCGGGGGCCG
Source organism: Pseudomonadota bacterium (assembly GCA_023437755.1). Taxonomy (GTDB): domain Bacteria; phylum Pseudomonadota; class Alphaproteobacteria; order Rhizobiales; family Devosiaceae; genus Devosia. The sequence goes on along the minus strand of JAEZFJ010000428.1, from coordinate 4,703 downwards.
GTGCTGTCGGCAACATGGTGGGCTCCACCCTGTCGACGGCAACCACCGCAGCCTCCAATGTTGCGGAGGGAGCCGGTGAGGCGATGGACCCCAACGCCTACTTCGTCGACACCCTGTTCCGCTCGGACCGTCCGGCTGCAGATGCCGCTACCGCTCGCGATGAGGCCGGGCGCATCTTGGCTCAGGCAGCGCTCGGAGACGGAACCGTGCCCGAAGAGGACCGGGCGTATCTTGCGCAGTCGGTTGCAGCCAATACCGGGCTCGCACCGGACCAGGCGCAGGCGCGCGTTGACCAGGCGATCGCGAATGTCGAGGCGGCTCGGCAGGAGGCGGTAGAGGCAGCTCGCGTTGCCCGGAATACCGCCATCATCGCAGCCTTCCTGCTTGCCGCTGCAAGCCTGGTGTCGGCGATCGCCGCCTACTGGGCTGCCCAGAAGGGTGGCAACCACCGCGACAACAACACTGTCTTCGCCGACGTGTTCCGCCGCTTCTAAGGAAAGGACCAAGACATGTTCCGCGCAATCGGCCTTTGGCTACTTGGCGTTCCGGTCTTCCTGATCGTCATCATCATGCTGTTCACCTGAACAGAAAAGAGGCGGGGCGAAAGCTCCGCCTCTTGCCTATGAGGGGCATGATAACCCCGGCCTGGAGAGCGGGGACAAGTGCCGCAAATCTCAGGTGTTGAAGACGCGCCTGGGCTTGAACTGGCCGAACTCCACCCAGCCGGTAGCGATCACATCGCCCTTGAAGCTCACCCAGCATTCGTCCAGCTTTGCCGGAGCACCGGCGCCGGTCAGCAGGACCGGATTGCCGTGGCGCACGGCGGTAGCCTGCACCGGGTCGAGCCGGATTTCCTGCAGGTCCGCGAACCCAGCCGATACCGGCTTCAGCAAGGAGTCACGGGCATCTTCAGCGGCGGCCTCAAGGTCGTCGATGGTGACTGCGTCCCCATCCGTGAACGGCCCAACGGCGGCCCGGTGAAGCAGGCCGACATGGCCATGGGTGCCCAGCACTTCGGCAATGTCGCGGGCCAGAGCGCGGACATAGGTGCCCTTGCCGCAGGTGACTTCCAGCACCGACTGTTCGGCCCCGTGCTCCAGAAGCTGAATAGCGTCGATGGTGACTTCGCGGGGCTTGATGTCGACGGTTTCCCCGGCCCGGGCGAGATCATAGGCGCGTTCGCCAGCGATCTTGATGGCCGAGAATGCCGGCGGTTTCTGGAGGATGGTGCCGGTAAAGCGCGGAAGCACGGCCTCGAGCGCTTCCGCCGTGGGGCGGACATCGGATTGTGCGGTTACGGAGCCTTCCGCATCATCCGTGGTGGTGGCGGTGCCCCAACGGATGGCAAAGCGGTAGACCTTCGTGCCGTCCTGGACCTGCGGCACGGCCTTGGTGGCCTCGCCGAGAGCAATGGGCAGGATGCCGGTGGCCAGCGGATCGAGCGTGCCAGCATGACCGGCCTTCTGCGCGGCGAACAGCCAGCGGACCTTGCCCACGGCCTGGGTGGAGGTGATGTCGAAGGGCTTGTTCAGAATGACCCAGCCCGAGATGGCGCGCTTGGCGCGGCGGGCGGAAGTCACTTCTGGTCGCCGTCCTCATCGTCGTCGTCGTGAAGGTCCCGCTGCACCCGGTCGGAGCGCAGCAGCGCATCGATGCGGCTGGCCTCGTCGAAGGTGTCGTCGACGAAGAAGCGGATTTCGGGCGCATATTTCATGTTGATCTGGGGCGCCACGCGACCGCGGATGAACTTGCGGTTGCGGTTCAGTGCCGCGACGATCTCTTCGGCGTGCAGGCCACCGAGCGGCATGACATAGGCGTTGGCGATCTTGAGGTCGGGGGTCATGCGCACTTCGGGCACGGTGATCACCGAGCCGGCCAGCGCATCGTCCTCGACCTCGCCGCGCGCGAATATCGCCGCCAGGGCGTGGCGGACCAGTTCGCCCACCCGCAGCATACGCTGGCTGGGGCCTGCCGGTTTGTGGTCTTTGCTCATGCGGACGAATTAGGCGCTTGCCGGGGCAACGTCAATTGCCGCGGGTTAGCGCGGGACCGGGCGGGCCGCGGCATTAAGCCCCTCGGGCAGGACTCGATGGGGCGGCTGGTGCCCATCCATGAAGGTGCGGATGTTGACGATCACCGCCTCGCCCATCTCGGTGCGCGCCTCCAGCGTCGCGGATGCCATATGGCCGGTGAGGACGATGCGATGGTCCTGTGCCAGCGCCAGGAGGCGCGGATTGATGCCGTTGTGATTGTCGAAGACGTCAAGGGCCGCGCCCGCCAGGCGACCGTCCTCGATGCCGGAGAGCAGCGCCGCTTCATCGAGAAGCTCAGGACGGCTGACATTGACGACGAAGCTGCCCTCCCGCATGCGGCCGAGGCGATCGGCGGAGAGGATGCCGTGAGTCTCGCGCGTGAGCGGGGTGTGGAGGGAAACAATGTCCACGGCCTCGATCATGCGGTCGAGATCATCCCAGTAGGTGGCGCCGAGCGGCACTTCCACCGCCAGCGGCCGACGGTTGCGGGAGAAGTAGTGGATGTTGAGGCCGAAGGCGCGAGCGCGGAAGGCAACTGCAGTGCCGATGCGGCCCATGCCGACAATGCCGAGCGCCTTGCCCCGGAGGCGCGTGCCGAGCATGGAGGTGGGCGACCACCCGGCCCATTCGCCACCGCGCAACAGCATTTCGGCGCCTTCGATCAGGCGGCGCGGCAGGGCCAGCATCAGCACCACCGCCATGTCGGCCGTGTCCTCGGTGAGGACGGATGGGGTGTTGGTGACGGTGACGCCGGCGGCCCAGGCGGCCTCGACGTCGACATTGTCGATGCCGTTGCCGAACTGGGCGATGAGACGCACGGATTTCGGCATGCGGGCAATGAGATCGGCGTCGATGCGGTCGGTGATGGAACTGACCAGCACGTCCTTGCCTTCGAGGCCAGCGAGGATGTCGTCGCCGGTGAGGGTGACGTCGGCATCGTTCACATCGGTTTCGAACAGGGTGGCCATGCGCGCCTCGATGGATTCGGGCAGGCGTCGCGTCACCAGGATCTTGGGCTTTTGAATCGCCATCACATCCGGATTGGGGCCAGAGCGGCCAGGGCCGGGTTTAGCGGCCATTAAGGATATCGGCCTAGTGATAAGGCAATTCCGTTCCTTGTGCCAAGTTATGTTCGACATCCGCCGCGGAAGCTCTCCGCGCTCCATGTTCGGCCTGTTGATGCTGCTGGTGGCGCTGCTCCCGGCAGCACCGGCGCTGGCGCAGGCCAACAATCCCAGCGGCTTGCCGCTGCCGCGCTTTGCCAGCACCCGCTCCGAGCCGATCAATGTGCGGGTGGGGCCCGGACAGAAGTACGAGATCGCCTGGACCTATGTGCAGGCCGGAATTCCGGTGGAAATCGTCCAGGAGTTCGATACCTGGCGCAAGATCCGCGATGCCGAGGGCGACGAGGGCTGGGTGCACCAGAACCTGCTTGCGGGGACCCGGATCGGCTTCGTGCAGCCGGTGATGGCGGGCGCGGAAGTGCCGCTCCGGGCCAGCGCCGCCGACGATGCGGCAGCGCGGGCGCGGCTCGGGCCCGGGCTCAAGGTCACCATCAGCGAGTGCGACGGCAGCTGGTGCCAGGTGACGGCCAGCCAGCATGACCAGTCGCAACGGAGCGCCAGCTATACCGGCTGGGTGCGCCAGGAAGAGCTGTGGGGGGTCTATCCCGACGAGGTGTTCGACTAGGGTCGTGCCGGTCAGGGATAACCTCCCAAGGCTGCTCCCTAGGTTCTTTCCTCGAGCGCTTCCAGTCTCCCGGCCAGTTCCTGCACGGCCTTCACCAGCGGGGCAATGAAGCTGTCGTAGCGCAGGCCCTGGTCGCTGTCGGGATCATCCGGATCGGCGAGGACGTGGCCCGCGAAGGACCTGCCGGCCAGGACGGCGAGAACCTGCTGAGCCACGAAACCGTAATGGACGTCCCCGCCATCACCGCGATAGCGGACGGGCTCGAGCGCGCGGATAAAATCGAGCCCGAGGTCGCTCGGCGTGACATCCGTCTTGTGGCGCAGGTCCGAAGTCTGGATGGTGCCGGTCGCCGACCAGATGGCAGACCAGCGGGCGCCGGCGGCGCCGAGCGTGACGGCATTGTCGGTCGCGGGACGGAGGCTAAGGCCGACGCTGACCACGCCGGGAGCGGGTGTCACGGTGATCGCATCGGTCCAGGTGGCGCCGTTGCTGCTGACCTTGATGCGGAAAGCGTCGTCGCCGGTGAGCCCAAGCTCGGCCCGGCCAGACCAGTTGCTCTGGTACAGAAGCGAGGCGGTGTCGGCACTGGTTGCCTTGTTGAGCTTGAGCTGATGACCGGCGCCGGCGTGGGTGAGCAGGGTGGCGTCGGCCGAGACCGTCAGGCGATTGGTGTTGTCGGGCGTGGCGTTGACGCCGAACTGCCCGAGACCGGCGCCGAGTGCCATCAGCGGCGTCCAGGCGCCGGCATCGAAGACCAGCAGAACCTGCTCGACAATGCACCAGACCTGCCAGCCCGGGGCGGGATCGTGGAAGGTCCAGGCGCCTGCCTGCCAGATGGCGAGTTCGTCGGCGTGGCCGGCCCAGGCGCCCGTTGCGGCGGCAGGAACCAGAAAGGCTTCGCCTTCAAGGGGCGATGCCTGGGGCACTGTGAGGGTGCGGCCGACGACGACCGGCTGCACCAGCCCGTCCAGAGCCTGGAGG
>JAEZFJ010000038.1 GCA_023437755.1 Pseudomonadota bacterium | reverse complement strand
CTCGAAGGCCGCCTTGGTGGCGATCGAGCGCGGCAGCACCGAGGCGTCTTCCTGCTCGTACCAGCGGCGGGCGAGATCGACGATGAGGTGGCCGGCTTCCTGGAACAGGCGCTTGCGGTCCGAGTGGGTGGCGAGCGTCGTGCCGTTGCCCGGCAGGCTCAGCCCCAGCGCTTCGGTCAGGCAGTTCATCGAGTTGGCGGTGAACATGCCCGAGCACGAGCCGCAGGTGGGGCAGGCGTTCTCTTCGATCGTCTGCACTTCCTCGTCCGAGTAGCTCTCGTCCGCTGCCATCACCATGGCGTCGACGAGGTCGAGCGCCTGCAGCTTGCCCTTGACCATAGCCTTGCCGGCCTCCATCGGGCCGCCCGAAACAAAGACCACCGGGATGTTGATGCGCATCGCGGCCATCAGCATGCCGGGGGTGATCTTGTCGCAGTTGGAGATGCAGACCATGGCGTCGGCGCAGTGCGCGTTGACCATGTATTCGACGCTGTCGGCGATCAGGTCGCGCGAGGGCAGCGAGTACAGCATGCCGTCATGGCCCATGGCGATGCCGTCATCCACCGCGATGGTGTTGAATTCCTTGGCAACGCCGCCGGCCGCCTCGATCTCGCGCGCCACCAGCTGGCCGAGGTCCTTGAGGTGGACGTGGCCCGGCACGAACTGGGTGAACGAGTTGACCACGGCGATGATCGGCTTGCCGAAGTCGCCGTCCTTCATGCCGGTGGCGCGCCACAGGCCGCGGGCGCCGGCCATGTTGCGGCCATGGGTGGTGGTACGGGAACGATAGGCGGGCATGACGAGAATTCCTGGGCTTGGGGCGCAGAGGCGCCAAGGCTTTTCACCCTGTTGTTTAGACCCATTCCAGACCCCGATCAAGAAAAACCGTACCCGCGGGTACGGTTGTGGCTGCATCGCAATTGGGCTGTCAGGCGTTGAGCGGCGACAGGAGGTGACCATGAACACAGCGAACCTGCAGCTCGAAGGGCTGATCATTGCCATGGCGGCGCTGACCCGCCGCATGGTGGAAAAAGGCGTGCTCGGGCGCGACGAGGTCGATACGCTGCTGGCCACCTGCGAGGCCAATGTCGCCGGCAGCGACCGGGCGGTGGAGGATTTGTCGCCGGCGAACCGCGACGCCATCGTGTTCCCGATCCGGGTGCTGCGGCTGGCGAACGTGGAAACCGGCGAACTCGATTTCGGTGCGCTGGCCAAGCGCGTCGGCCAGACCAAGGGGCGCTACAATGACCAGCAGTGAGCGCCGTTTCCGCCGCGCCGAGCCGGGCAGCATCAATCCCGATGCGGTGACGGTGGGCATCGAAACCGGCACCGAGGGGCGGCCCCGGGCGGCGGTGTGGTGGGAGAGCAAGGGCGATGTCGACGCCGACGAGGCGGAGTTCGAGGACGTCGGCGCCGCGTTCAGTGCGGCAGAGGCGGCCCGCAGCCTGCACGGTTTCTCGGAGATCGTGGTGGTGCTGGCCGACGGCGTAGCCTGGCACGACGGGTGGGGAGTGCTCGACGATGGCGGCCGCAGCCGCGAGCCGATCGGGGAGGTCCGCAATGTCGATCTCAGCGATCGCGAAGCGTTCCACCTGGCGCAGGGGATCGAGGAAGAGCGCGACGCCTAGGGGAACGGCACCGGGCCGCCCCCGTTGGTCCTCCATACCAGTTAGAGGAGAACGAGATGGACGCGCTTCCAGCCAACCTCCATGACGGCATGATCGTCGTCGATCGTGACATGAACCTGATCGGCAAGGTCGAGACCTTCCGTCACAGCGACGAGAACCCGAACCAGCCGGGCCCTGAAACGGTGACCGGCAGCCCCATCGTCGAGCAGGACCGCAACACGCTGACCTCGATCCTGGCGGACGTGTTCCGTCCCGACGATGACCTGCCGCGCGAGATGCAGGAAAAGCTGCTGCGCGAAGGTTTCATCCGGGTGGACGAGGAGGGACTGTTCGCGGCCGACCGCTACGTGTTCCCCGAGCACATCGACCGTCTCGAGGGTGATCGCATCGTGCTCAAGGTGCCGCGCGAAAAGCTGTTCCGCGCCTGATCAGTTGTTGATGGCGATGATGCCCCACTCGGCCGTGCTGCAGGCGTCGTCGAGGCAGACAAGGCTCATCCATACTGCGCCGTCGGCAAAGCCCACGCCCTCGCTGGTGACGATCAGGTCGTCGAAATCCTGCGAGGCGAGGGCAGCCTGGGTTTCCGCGGTCAGCAGCGCATCGAAATTGCGGACCAGATCCTCAGGCTCGAGCACGTCGTAGACCTCGCCATTGGCGCTGACTTCGAGCGGGTAGAAGGCAAGGTCGGCGAAGGTCCCGGGATCGCCGAACAGGAAGGCGTCCTGCAGCATCGCAAAGGCTTCACCGAACTCGACGGACTGGCCGTGGAGGGTTTCGATGCGATCGAGCACGTCCTCCTCGCTCTGGGCAAAGGCGGGCATGGCGAGGACAGCCAGACCGAGGGCGGCAAGGCGGATGAGGCGCATGGTGGCTCCGGGGTGCGATGTCCCCTTATAGAGCTTCGTCGGTGCGCCGGATAGCGGCCGCGGCCCGCCTCAGGCGGGCCGCTCGGCCATGATCATGTAGTTGATGCCCATGTCGCGCGAACGACGCCATTCGTCGGCCAGCGGGTGGTAGACGACGCCAGTCTCGGCCGTGACGCGCAATCCGTTGCGGGTGATCAGCGCCTGGATTTCCGCGGGGGTGAGGAACTTGTTCCAGTCATGGGTGCCGACCGGCAGCCAGCGCAGTACCCGCTCGGCGGCGAACACCGCCAGCGCCCGGGCCCGCAGCGTGCGGTTGATGGTGGCGGTCAGCATCAGCCCGCCCGGCCTCACCAGGTCGGCGCAGCTCTTCATGTAAAGCGGCACGTTGTCGACATGCTCCACCACTTCCATGTTGAGCACCATGTCGAAGCGCTCGCCGGCCGCGGCCAGTGCCTCGCTGGTGGTGGCACGGTAGTCGATGTCGAGGCCGGATTGCCCGGCATGGATGCGGGCGATGGCGATGTTGCGCTCGGCCGCGTCGACGCCGGTCACCGTGGCGCCGAGCCGGGCCAGAGGTTCGCACAAGAGACCACCGCCACAGCCGACATCGACAATCCTCAGGCCTTCGAACGGGCGCATGACGCCGCCGTCGCGGCCGAACTGCGCCAGCAGATGCTCGCGGATATAGCCGAGCCGGACCGGATTGAACTTGTGGATCGGCTTGAACTTGCCATCCGGGTTCCACCACTCCTCGGCCATCGCGGCAAACTTGCTGATCTCGGCATCATTGACGGTGGTGTCGGTCATGGGCGGCTCCGGTTCGGGTGCATATGACCCCCGAGGTGCGGCGGAGGCAAGGCGGCACGAGCGCGGACCGCGCGGTCTACTCCTCGGTACCCGGCGGCTCGAACAGGACGAACCATTCCCTGAGCTTCGCCTCGGGGATGTGGAAAGTGCCGGGCGGCAATGCCGCGTTCCTGGCCCGGATGCGATCGAGCAGCTGCGCTTCCGTCGCTTCTGCGTAGTGCATCCTGAAGCCCACGCCGAGCCGCCGCGCCTGCGCCCGGAAATGGTCCCGCTCGGCACGAGACCAGAAGCCGAAGTCGAGAATGACACTGGTGCGGAGGGCAAGTGCCCGCTCCGCGGTCTCCCACAGCAGAGCCTCAATGGCGCCGTGCCGCGCGTCATGGAGGGCGAGCGCCGCGGGGTCCAGGTCATCGCCATAATCCATGCCGAACAGCCGGACATGCCAATCGTCCACCGACAGCCGCAGCGCCGCATGCTCCAACTCCAGTCGGCGCGCCAGGGTAGTCTTGCCGCTGCCGGGAAGCCCAACCATCAAGTGCAAGGTCGTCATGCGTCACCGGCCTCTCTCGCCCAGCATGACGGTTGCACCCAGGTGTATCAAGGATGGGACATTGGTATTTGCCCTTACTGGAAGCCGTTCGCTCCCTGCGCTTTTCTAGGGCATCGAGTGGAGGAGCGGCGTGGCAGAGGACCGGCAGATCGACAAGCCGCTGGGGTCGGCACAGGACTATCTCGACAGGATCGGCAAGCTGGTCCCGCCGGAAATCACCGCGGGCTTTCTGGCTGTGCAGCCGCTGCTGATCGATCCACAGGATGTGGTAAGGCACTTCAACCTTCTTCTGGTGTTCGTCGCCTTCCTGACGGTGCTGGTGCCGCTCTACCTGTGGAAGCTGTTCAACGTCACGAACTGGGTGCAGCTTGCCTTTTCTGCATTATCGTTTCCCGTCTGGGCCGGAGCGATCTGTGCCGAGCAACTGATCATCCGATCCGACGGCGCGGTTTCCAATGTCATCATAACGCTTGTGATGGTGGGCTGGGCACTGCTGATCCCGCTTGTTGTTCCGGCAAAGCCACACACGGCGGCACCATGAGGCTGCTCCTGCTTCTGGTTTCCTGCTGCTTCCGGCAAGTCTTGCAGCTGCAGCGGACTGCAACTTCGGTGATCGGTATGCCGCCGAAGCGGCTGGCATCACCTACGCAGAATTCATGGCCAAGGAGCGGGGCGCCATTGCCATCACCGAAGGTCGTTGTGGTGCGGCCGACAACATCTGCGAGCGCTACATAGTGATCTCGCACTGCGATGCCGTCACTTATGCGCATCCTCCGGGGAATGCGACGCGGCCGCTCTCGATTGCATTCAACACCGTGCTCGACAGCTGCGAGGGTTCAGCGGTGTGCTCGGACACGGTGCTGCATGCGGCCATGGTTCTGGGCAATGTTCCGGAGTGGCAGCCGTCGCTTGACGTGATGCGCAACCCCAGCAGCCGATGGCGACGCACGCTCGGTGTCGATGCGACGGGATACTACTTCAAGACGGTACCAGGAACCTCAGCGGTGCGCATAGTGCTGGAGCGCTTGCTCGATCCGGCGGCCTCATCGCGTGCTCTGGTCGACCTCGGACTGACGTGGCACTCGTCCTACCTGCGGAGTGACAGCGAGACACCGGTGCTGACCTGGTCTTCTCGTCAGCGGGTTCTCGATACCGGCGACCTCGCCCGGTGCGCGCAAGGCTGCTCGATGAAGCTGTTCCTGATCAAGTTCGAGGAGTCAGTGGATATGCCTTCCTCGGCGCTGCGCTTCAGCGGCAACATGCTTACCTTCCCCAGCATGCAGTTGCGGACCTGGGCGGACGCGTTCAACTCCGTCTACGATCGGCGGGTCGACTTTACCTTTGTCGTAGACTGAGCGGGAACGCAGGATTGTTGGCGTCCTGCGTCTCCATGCCCGTTGATCCCGACCCGGCTTTGTGGCATTCCCCGCGCAACTGAAGCGTACCGCCGGGTTCGGCGGTTGTTTGGGGAAGCAATTGGCCCGCATTGTCGTCAAGTTCGGGGGCACGTCCGTTGCCACGGTGGAGCGTATCCGTCAGGCCGCCCGCCATGTGAAACGCGAGATCGACGCTGGCCATGAAGTCGCGGTGGTGGTTTCCGCCATGGCGGGCAAGACCAATGAGCTGGTCGGCTGGGTCAACGACGCAAGCGCCCTGCACGATGCGCGCGAATACGACGCCGTCGTCGCCTCGGGCGAACAGGTCACTGCCGGGTTGATGGCGATCGTGCTCAGCGAAATGGGCGTGCAGTCGCGCTCCTTTGCCGGCTGGCAGGTGCCGATCCTGACCGACGATTCCCACGGCGCAGCCCGCATCACCGATATCGACCCCACCGAGCTCGATGCCCGCATGAAGGCAGGCTGGGTGCCGGTGATCACCGGTTTCCAGGGCATTTCGCCCCACAACCGCGTCACCACGCTGGGCCGCGGCGGCTCCGACACCTCGGCGGTGGCGGTGGCTGCGGCGGTGAAGGCGGATCGCTGCGACATCTATACCGATGTGGACGGTGTTTACACCACCGACCCGCGGATCGTGCCCAAGGCCCAGCGCATGACCAGGATCTCCTTCGAGGAGATGCTGGAAATGGCTTCGCTCGGCGCCAAGGTGCTGATGATCCGCGCGGTGGAACTGGCGATGGCGCAAAAGGTGCGCCTGCTGGTCCGCTCGAGCTTCGAGGACCCCGATGCGCCGCAGGTGGCGCCCGATGGCACGCCCGGCGTTCCCGGCACGCTGGTATGCGATGAGGATGAGATCATGGAAAAGCAGATCGTTTCGGGCGTGACCCTCGCCAAGGCCGAGGCCAAGATCACCCTGCGCGAGGTCAAGGACAATCCCGGTGTCGCCGCGGCCATTTTCGGCACGCTGGCCGACCAGGGCATCGTGGTGGACATGATCGTCCAGAACATCGCCGATGACGGCGCCACCACCGACATCACCTTCACCGTGCCCGACAGCGAGTACGACAAGGCGATGCGGGCGCTGAAGGGGGCCGGCGACAAGATCGAGTATGGCCGCATCACCGGTGCCAAGGGCGGCGCGAAGGTATCGGTCGTGGGCGTCGGCATGCGCTCGCATGCAGGTGTTGCGTCCTCCATGTTCAAGGCACTGGCCGACAAGGGCATCAACATCCAGCTGATCACCACTTCGGAAATCAAGACCTCGGTGCTGATCGATGAGCAGTATGCCGAGCTTGCCGTGAGGGCCCTGCACACGTATTACGGACTCGACAAGAAGGACGAATAGTCCGCCACGTTGGCGGATCCCCTCGTCCTCGAAGGGGGACGGCGGGCGGGCCGTCTGCGTGGGTGAATGGTGACCTCCATCGGCGGCCCGAGGGTGCTGCTGAAGCAGTTGCGCGAGACCATGGCGGAGCCGCTGGCTTCGCAGGCGCGGCTCGACAAGATCGTCACCCTGATCGCCGAAAACATGCATGCCGACGTGTGCTCGTTCTACGTCCTGCGGGACGACGGCGCGCTGGAGCTGTTCGCGACCAGGGGCCTGGCTGCCGAATCGGTGCACATGACGACGCTGCGGCTCGGGGAGGGGCTGGTCGGCCTGATCGCCGCAGAAGCCGAGCCGCTGAGTCTCGACGACGCTCCGAGCCATCCCGCCTTCGCCTATCGTCCGGAAACGGGCGAGGAGAAATTCAACGCCTTCCTGGGCGTGCCCGTGCTGCGCGCCGGACAGACGCTGGGCGTCCTCACCGTCCAGAATGCCTCGAGCCGGCATTTCGGTGAGGAAGAAACCGAGGCCATGCTGACCACGGCGACCATTCTCGCCGAGATGGTCGCCACCTCCGATTTCGACAACCTGATCAAGCCGGGATCGGACATCGACCTGCGGCGCCCACGCATGTTCTCCGGCGTCAGCTTCACCGAGGGCATCGCGCTCGGCACGGTGGTGCTGCACGATCCGCGCGTCGTCGTCACCAATTTCATCGCCGAGGACACCGACGTCGAGAAGGCAAGGCTCGAGACTGCGCTCGAGCGCATGAGGGTGTCGATCGACGCCATGCTCGACCACGGCGACATGGCCGGGGCGACCGACCACCGCGAAATCCTCGAAACCTACCGCATGTTCGCCAATGACCGCGGCTGGGTGCACCGGCTGACCGAGGCGATCGACAACGGCCTTTCCGCCGAGGCAGCGGTGGAGCGGGTGCAGAACGACACCCGCGCCCGCATGCTGCGCCAGACCGACCCCTATATCCGCGACCGCTTGCACGACCTCGACGATCTCGCCAACCGGCTCCTGAGGGTGCTGACTGGCGACGGTCATGCGCTCAAGCAGAAGGAACTGCCGGATAACGCCATTCTCGTTGCCCGCAACATGGGTCCCGCCGAACTGCTCGAATATGATCGCAGCAAGCTCAGGGGCCTCGTGCTCGAGGAGGGCGGTACCACCGCCCA
>JAEZFJ010000423.1 GCA_023437755.1 Pseudomonadota bacterium | reverse complement strand
TGGCAGCCCGGCACCGACCATGCCGGCATTGCCACGCAAATGATCGTTGAGCGCCAACTGGCCGAGCGGCAGCTCGACCGCCGCAGCATGGGCCGCGAGGCCTTCATCGAGCGGGTGTGGGAGTGGAAGGCGGAAAGCGGCGGCACCATCATGAACCAGCTGAAGCGCCTTGGCGCCTCGGCCGACTTCAGCCGCGAACGCTTCACCATGGGCGACCGCGGACAGCCGGACGACCAGATGGTGCGTGCGGTCACCAAGGTCTTCGTCGAACTCTACAATCGCGGCCTGATCTACCGCGCCAAACGGCTGGTGAACTGGCACCCAGGTCTTGAGACCGCGATCTCAGACCTTGAAGTGGAGAACATCGAGGTGAAGGGCCACATGTGGCACCTTCGCTATCCGCTTGCCGATGGCGTGACCTACCAGTTCCCGATCAAGGACGAAGAGGGCAACGTCACCGGATACGAAACGCGGGACTACATCATCGTCGCGACAACGCGCCCAGAGACAATGCTGGGCGACTCCGGGGGTGCGGTGCACCCGGAAGACGAGCGCTACCAGAACCTCGTCGGCAAGTTCGTCGAACTGCCCCTGGTCGGCCGTCGCATCCCGATTGTTGCTGACGAGTATGCCGACCCGGCGCTCGGCACCGGTGCGGTGAAGATTACACCTGCCCACGATTTCAACGACTTCGAGGTCGGTGCTCGAAACGGGCTCGAACAGATAAACGTGTTCACCACCCGTGGGGCCATTGCCGATGCTGAGTTCATTCCGGCCAAGTATCGTGGTCTCGACCGGTTTGAGGCACGCAGAGCGATCGTCGCGGATCTGACTGCCCTGGCCGAGGAGAATGCTACCCGCGGGCTCGACCATATCGAAGACAAGAAGATCATGGTCCCGCACGACGAGAAGTCCAAGCTCGTCGTCATCGAGCCGTTCCTGACCGACCAGTGGTGGGTCAAGGCGGATGTGCTGGCACAGCCGGCTTTGGCCGCGGTGCGCGAGGGCCGTACCAAGTTCGTGCCGCAGCAGTACGAGAACACATATTTCGCCTGGCTGGAAAACATCAAGCCGTGGTGCATCTCACGCCAGTTGTGGTGGGGGCACCAGATTCCGGCGTGGTATGGTCCGGATGGGCATGCGTTCGTGGCGCAGGGCGAGGCAGAGGCGGCTGAAGCTGCATCAGCACACTACGGCAAGGCCGTCGAGCTACGGCGCGACCCCGACGTGCTGGACACCTGGTTCTCGTCGGGCCTTTGGCCATTCTCGACGCTTGGCTGGCCCGATGAAACAGCGGAGCTGAAGCGCTACTATCCGACGGACGTCCTTGTCACCGGCTTCGACATTATTTTCTTCTGGGTTGCCAGGATGATGATGCTCGGTCTTGAGTTTCTGGGTGAGGAGCCGTTCCACACGGTCTACATGCATGCCCTGGTCCGCGACGAGAAGGGCCAGAAGATGTCGAAGACCAAGGGCAACGTCATCGACCCCCTCAAGCTGATCGATCAGTACGGCGCGGATGCGACCCGTTTCACCCTGGCCGCCATGGCTGCGCAGGGGCGCGACCTGAAGCTCTCCATCAACCGCGTTGAGGGCTACCGCAATTTCGTGACCAAGCTCTGGAATGCGGCGCGGTTCCTCGAGATGAACGAGTGCCGGCGTGTCGAAGGCTATGACGCGCGTAACAACCGATTGCCGCTGAACCGCTGGATCGTAGGCGCCACTGCGCGTGCTGCGGTGGGGGTGACGCGCGGCATCGAAGATTACAAGTTCAACGAAGCTGCCAACGGGGCCTATGATTTTGTCTGGGGCACGTTCTGCGACTGGTATGTCGAGTTCGCCAAGCCGGTATTCAGCGGTCCGGACGAGGCCGCCAAGGCCGAGACGCGCGCGACGGCGGCCTGGGCGCTGGACCAGATCCTTGCCTTCCTCCATCCCTTTATGCCGTTCGTCACCGAGGAACTGTGGGCTGAGACCGGAAAGTTCGGTCCCAGTCGCGCCGGGGTGCTGACCCTCGGCGACTGGCCGAAGCTCAGCGGGCTTGAGGATCCGAACGCCGATGCGGAACTCGGCTGGCTGATCGAGGTGATCACAAGTGTCCGCTCCATCCGCGCAGAAATGAACGTGCCGGCGAGCGCCAAGCTGCAACTCGTCATGGTCGGGGCAGGGGAGGAGACCCTGCGCCGCGTGGTGGCCGGTACGGCACTGATCACTCGGCTGGCTCGGCTTGAGGCCATCTCGCCGCAGTCGGAAGTGCCGGGCGAGTCAGCCCAGTTTGTCGTGGGCGAGGCGACCTTTGCGCTGCCACTGTCCGGGGTCATCGACCTTGGCGTGGAACGGGCGCGGCTCGAGAAGGAAGTCGGCAAGCTGGACGGGGAAATCACTCAGGTGGACAAGAAACTCGGCAACGAGCAGTTCGTCGCCAAGGCCCCGGAAGAGGTGATCGAGGAGCAGCGGTCACGCCGTGAAGCGGCAGTGGAGCGGCGTACCCGGATCGTCGAGGCACTGGCACGCCTGCGCTAGCGACTTACAAGTAGATGAGGTTCAGGAGGCGGGGTGGCCAAGGCTGCCCCGCTGCTTCTTTGTGGTGATTCGGCAACAACGATCCGGATTCCAGTAGGGACCTCCTTGCAGCAACCTTTTGGCGATGTTTGTCGCCACAATCTGCCTCTAGACGATGGCTGGACATCTGGGGGCGGATGGCTGTGCGGCGTGCCTGAAACAAGGCACTGCATTTGCTTGTCGCCTCCCGATGCAGACGAACGAATGCGCATGGAAATGCGCGTAGGTACTCCGGTTGAACTCGGTGCAGGCACCGGGTGCGCCGCTCCAAATGCGGTCACAAACGGGGTTTACCGAAACCTTAACGGCTGCCTCCGGAGACGGAAGTTCGCCAAGGAAACAAGGGTCGATGCTGCCGCTCAGTGGCGCACCGACACATTGCCCGCTAGTCGGGTGTTCAACGTGTCTGTCGCAGGACAGGCTGAAGGAGTGGCATGCGGACCGTTAGGGGTTCATCCCTGCTTTCCGTACTGGTTATTGGACTGGCCGCCGTTTCGGCGGGCGGCGCTTTGGCTCAGGACAGCGTCATCGTGTACCCCGAAACCATTCCGGTCGAAGGTTTGCCGGCCGTTGGGCTGAGGCCCGGTTCGCTGCCGATGGACGCGGCGCTGCCGCCGGTGCCCGGTGAGACGGCCATGGACGCGGCTCTCAACATGGCCAACATGTTGGATGGTGCGGGCGGCGGTGTGTCGAGCGATGCGTATGTCGCAGCACTCGAAGACGCTGCCGCGGCCGGCCAGCCCATGGCCATGTGGCAGCTCGGCACCATGTACGAGAATGGCCAGGGAGTGGCCAAGGACCCGGTCAAGGCCTTCGGCTATTTCGCCCAGATCGCCAACCAGTACGCCGATGCCGCTCCGCGCGGGGTCGAAGCCGATATCGTGGCGCGCTCCTTCGTGAAGCTCGGCGACTACTACCGCGAGGGCGTGCCGGATGCCGGTGTCTCTCAGGACCGCGAGGAATACTACCGGGTGCTCCAGCATGCCGCTTCCTACTTCGGGGATGCCGATGCCCAGTACCAGCTCGGCATCCTGTTCCAGCAGGACGAAGGGCCCGGCGTGAGCGCCTTGATGAGTGCCCGCTGGCTGCGCGAGGCTGCGGGCAAGGGCCATTGTCTGGCGCAAGCGCGTCTGGGCGATCTGCTGTTCAACGGCCTGGCCGACTATGAGGCGCGGCCGCTGGAGGGGCTGATGTGGCTCAACCTCGCTCACATTCGCTGCGGCGGCAGCAATGACGCGCCTTGGATCGATGAATTGCTGGCGCGGGCGCAGTCGGTTGCTGCACCCGAGCACCGGACCGAAGCCCTGGCTTTGGCCAGCAGCATCGCGCCGCAGTTCGCCGGGTTCTAGAAGGTAAACTCACCTTCTACGGGCACGTGGTCGCTGGGCTTGTCCCAGCCCCGCACGTCCTTGTGCACCACCACATTCTCGAGCCGGTCGGCAGCCTGCGGCGACAGCAGCAGGTGGTCGATGCGGATGCCGGCGTTGCGGCGCCAGGCGCCAGCCTGGAAGTCCCAGAAGGTGTAGGCGGGCTCGTCCGTCACCGAGCGGAGTGCATCGGTCAGCCCCAGGTTCCTGAGGGTGCGGAACCGCTCCAGGCTCTCGGGGCGATAAAGGGCGTCACCCCACCAGCCTTCCGGATTGTGCGCGTCGAGGGGCTCGGGGATCAGGTTGAAGTCGCCCAAGAGCACGAATGGCTCCTCGAGCCGCAATCGCTGTTCTACATAGGCTTCGAGGCGGCGCATCCAGCTCAGCTTGTAGGGAAACTTGTCCGTATCGACCGGATTGCCGTTGGGCAGGTAGATGTTGCAGACGCGGATGGCGCCGGCCTCCACCGAGAACACGCCCTCGATGAGCCGCGCCTGCTCGTCGCTGTCGTCACCCGGAAGACCTCGGCAGACCTCGTCAAAAGGCAGGAGCGACAGGATGGCGACGCCGTTCCAGCTCTTTTGGCCGTGCGTTTCCACATTGTAGCCGAGGGCTTCGATCTCGAGGCGCGGGAAGCCGTCGTCGACGGTCTTGATCTCCTGAAGCACGACGATGTCCGGCTTCTCCTCGGAAAGCCAGCGCAGCAGCGCTTCCAATCGCGCCTTGACGCCGTTGATGTTCCAGGTGGCGATGCGCAGGCCCATGGTCGTCTCCTAGAGCACGTATTCGGCATAGGCCGCGTTGCGGACCTGCTTGGGGAAGGCGCCGAGGCAGCCCTCGAAGGCCGTGTTGCTCATCGACAGCATGGTAACGCCGTTGACCCGGTCCACAAGCCAGGAATGGCCGTAGACCCCACCCCAATTGACTGTTCCCGGCGCCACGGGAGTTTGCGCCGCCTGCGGGTCGTCGACGATCGCCCCGAAGTAGCCGAAGCGCTGGCCGGCATCGTCGCGCGGCAGGTCGCCAATGCGGTTGGAGAACGCCAGGTCTACGGTTTCCGGCCGCAGGATCGGCGCGCCACCCTGGCGGAGAGCCTCGAGAAACCGAACTATGTCGCTGGGGGTGCCAGCCATCCCCGCACCACCGGAATGGAAGGCGTCGGGGTCGAAGATGCGCGACGGCGAGAAGGTGGTCGGGCCGCCGAGGTGATTGTGCAGCACGTGCGGGTCGGTCATCGGCATCGGTTCCGAGTCGCCATCGGCATAAGGCTTGGCCAGCCGTTCCCGATCGGTGACGAAGTAGCCGGTGTCTGTCATCCCCAGCGGACCGGTGACGTGGGTCGCCACTGCGTCTCCAAGAGTTCCACCGTGCACTCGGGCGAGCACGGCACCAAGCACGTCGGTCGCGACCGAATACTGCCAGGCGGTACCAGACGCAAAGCTCAGCGGCTGCTCGCTGATCAAGGCCGTGTTCTCGTCGAGGGTCCGGCCGTCGGTGGGGCCGAGGCCCGTATTGACATGGGCCGGGTAGCTGTAGCCGAGGCCGGATGTGTGGGTGAGCAGATGGTGAACCGTCA
>JAEZFJ010000398.1 GCA_023437755.1 Pseudomonadota bacterium | reverse complement strand
ACATAGGTCAGCATCAGGCTGGTCAGGATCTCGTTGACCTTGAGCCTGGTCCTGAGCAGCGCCGGGATGAACGCCCAGGCCATGCCGCCCGCCATGCCCGCCACTACCATCAGCGGCAGGATCCACGGCCCGCTCATGTCGCGCGTCAGCAGCGCCACTCCGGTGCCGGCCAGCCCGCCGAGCACATACTGCCCCTCGGCGCCGATGTTCCAAACGTTGGAGCGGTAGCAGAGCGCCAGCCCCACCGCGATGATGATCAGCGGCGCCGACTTCACCGCCAGGTCCTGCCATTTCAAGGGGTTGGTGAGCGGCGTCAGGAAGATCTCGCGCACCGCGGCGACGCCATTATAGCCGATCAGCGAGAACACGATCATGCCGATCACCGCGGTCAGCAGCACCGCCCCGACCGGCGTCAGGTAGAGCATCGCCTTGCTGGGCTCAGCGCGCTTCTCAAGCCGTAGCGGCATCGCGCACCTCGCCCTGTCCGTGAACCCCGCCCATCAACAGCCCGATCTCCTCGATGCTGAAATCCCCCACCGACCGTGCATCGCTCAGCTGCCCCATATTGATCACCGCCAGCGTGTCGCAGAGCGCCCGCAGCTCATCGAGGTCCTGGCTGATCACCACGATTGCCGAGCCCGCCGCCGCCAGGTCCACCAGGGCCTGGTGAATGGCCGCCGCCGCACCTGCGTCGACGCCCCAGGTCGGCTGCGACACCACCAGCACGCTCGGCTTCTGCAGGATTTCGCGGCCCATGATGTACTTCTGGAGATTGCCTCCGGACAGCGAGCCCGCCGTCGACCCCGGCCCCAGTGCCTTGACGGCGAAATCGGCGATTACCTTGCCCGTATAGGTCTTGGCAGCGCCCGAATTGATCAGCCCCATCATCACCATGCCAAGCCGGTCGCGCGCCGTCAGCACCGAATTGTCGCTCAGCGTGAACTCGCCCACCGCCGCATGGCCGGTGCGCTCCTCGGGCACCGCGCACATCCCGCGCCGCCGCCGCTCGGTGGTGTTCATCAGCCCCACCGCGTGCCCGTCGAGCGTGATCGCCTCGCGGTCGTCACCATGGATTTCGCCGGAAAGCGCATCGAGCAGCGCATTCTGCCCGTTGCCCGCCACCCCGGCGATGCCGAAGATCTCGCCGGCCCGCACCGTGAAGCTCACATCGTTGACCGGCACGTCGAAATGCCCGTCGCCCACCGTCGACAACCGCGACACCACCAGCTTGGGGGCGCCGAAGCTGCGTCCCACGCCGCGGACGATGTCCTTGAGTCCGGCCCCGATCATCTTCTCGGCCATCGATCGGCTGGTCTCTGCCTTGGGGTCGCACGTATCCACCAGCCGCCCGCCGCGCAGGATCGTTGCCGTGTCGCACAACGCCTTAATCTCGTGGAGCTTGTGCGAGATGTAGAGGATCGAGCATCCCTCCGCCGCCAGTTGCCGCAGCACGGCGAACAACTGCTCCACCTCCTGCGGCGTCAGCACCGAGGTCGGCTCGTCCATGATCAGCAGTTTCGGATTGAGCAGCAGCGCCCGCACGATCTCGATGCGCTGCCGCTCGCCCACCGACAGCGTCGCCACCGTCCGGTGCGGATCGAGCAGCAGCCCATAGGTCTGCATCACCTCGCGGATGCGCCCCTCGAGCTCGCGCGCCGGGATCTTCGCGTCCATGCCGAGCGCGATGTTTTCCAGCACCGTCAGCGCCTCGAACAGCGAGAAATGCTGGAACACCATGCCGATGCCGAGCCGCCGCGCCGCCTTCGGGTTCGGCACCGTCACCGGCTCGCCGTTCCAGCGGATTTCGCCGGCGTCGGGCTGCATGATGCCGTAGATCATCTTGACCAGGGTCGACTTGCCGGCGCCATTCTCGCCCAGCAGCGCATGGATTTCGCCCGGCCGCACCGCAAAGGACACGTTGTCATTGGCGAGAACGCCGGGAAAGCGCTTGGTGATTCCGGTCAATTCCAGCCGATGCGGCATACTAGCGTCCAATCACCACCTCCGATGGTCCGGAGGCGCGTGCCCGCGCGACATCAGCTTCCCCTCGACCAATCTGTACCATTATTTCGGCCGCCGCCAGCGCGGCGATCACTTCCGGCCGTTTATCCCCAAGCCCTTGGGCGCCAATGGGTAATACCAGCCGCGCGAGCGCTTTCTCGT
Source organism: Pseudomonadota bacterium (assembly GCA_023437755.1). Lineage (GTDB taxonomy): Bacteria > Pseudomonadota > Alphaproteobacteria > Rhizobiales > Devosiaceae > Devosia. The sequence goes on along the minus strand of JAEZFJ010000398.1, from coordinate 1,631 downwards.
CCCCGCCCTGTTCTCGGAACCAGCTTGCGAACTTCGCCCGCTTGGTCTGCGAACCCACCATGCCGACATAGGGGCTGTCGGTCCGCTTCAGCGCGTCGAGCGCGATCAGGAAGTCGAGCGCATGGTCATGCGTCACGATCACAAAACTGCTGCCTCGGGGCGCCTGGCGGACCACCGCTTCCGGCATCGCCACCCGATGCCCGACGATCCCGGGCGGCAACAGCGCCAGTTCCTCGCCGCGTGTATCGATCACCTCGATCCGCACCGGCAACAGCGCCAGGATCTGTGCCAGCACCCGCCCCACATGCCCCGCTCCGAACACATAGACAGCAGGCCGCGCAGCTTCCTCGGCGGCAATCTGCTCGACCAGCCGCACCTTGAGCTCGCTGTCCGCATGTCGCAGCGTCACTTCCACCCGGCCACCACAGCACTGGCCGATCTCCGGCCCGAGCGGCACGTCCAGCGCCTCTTCCGCGCGGCCCTCGGCAATCAGCCGCCGCGCATGCTCGATCACCAGATATTCGAGCGCCCCGCCGCCGATGGTCCCGATCGCCTCCTCCGGCCCCACCACCATGAAAGTCCCTCGCTCCCGCGGCGACGATCCCCGCACCGAAGTGAGCTCGCACGCAATGGCGACGGGGTTGTTGGCAAGGAAGGCTGAAAGGGCGGTGGAGTTCACGGCTGCACTCCCACCCCGAGTGGGGCCACCCCTTCCCCTCTCGGGGGGAGGTTGGGTGGAGGTCCGGCAAACACGGTTTCAGCGTTCACCCCTGGCCCCCAGCATCCGCTCGACGCCCATCAGTACGCGCTCCGGCGTCACCGGCGTATCCAGCCGCGGCGCATAGGCGTAGTCCGCCACGCTTGCCACCGCCATCGACAGCGCTTCCACCACGCTGATCGCCAGCATCAGCGGCGGTTCGCCCACCGCCTTGGAGCGGCCGATCACCGCTTCCTTGTTGCTGGACCACTCCGCCAGCCGCACGTTGAACACCGGCGGCACATCGCTCGCGAGCGGAATCTTGTAGGTGGAGGGCGCGTGCGTCCTGAGCTGCCCCTTCTGGTCCCAGACCAGTTCCTCGCTGGTCAGCCACCCCATCCCCTGGATGAAGCCGCCTTCCACCTGACCCAGGTCGATGGCCGGGTTCAGCGCCTTGCCGACGTCGTGGAGAATGTCGACGCGATCGACCACATATTCGCCGGTCAGCGTGTCGATGGTCACCTCGCTCACCGAGGCGCCATAGGCATAATAGTAGAACGGTCGCCCGCGACCCGATCCGCGGTCCCAGTGAATCTCGGGCGTCTTGTAGAAGCCGGCGGCCGAAAGCTGCACCCGGTTGTGGTAGGCCGAAGCGCACAGCTCCCCAAACGGCACGAACTTCTCGCCTGCCTGTACCCCGCCCTGCACCCAATGTACCGCTTCCTCCGGCACCTGGTGCAGGCGCGCGGCGTGCGCGGTGAGCCGTTCCTTGAGCTGCCGGCAGGCATCGAGTGCCGCCGCGCCGTTGAGGTCGGTGCCCGACGAAGCCGCCGTCGCCGAGGTGTTCGCCACCTTGCTGGTGTTGGTCGCCATGATCTTGACGCTGTCGAGCCCGACGCCGAAGGCGTCCGCCACCACCTGCGCCACCTTGATG
>JAEZFJ010000396.1 GCA_023437755.1 Pseudomonadota bacterium | reverse complement strand
CTCTCGCGCATCGAGTGCTGCCCGGAAATCCGCAGGGCTCCATTTGCCCTCGCCCACCAGCTTCAGCGATCCCACCATCGAGCGCACCTGATGATGGAGGAAGCTGCGGGCGCTGGCGGTGACAACGATGTGGTCTGTCTGCCGCCACACCTCGAACCGGTCCAGGGTGCGTACCGGCGAATTGGCCTGGCATTCGGCCGAGCGGAAGGTGGTGAAGTCATGCTGGCCCAGGATCAGCAGGGCCGCGTCCGCCATGCGGTCAGCATCCAGCGGTTTCGGCACGTGCCAGACCTGGTAGCGCTCGATTGCTGCCGGCGCCCGTCGGTTGAGGATGCGGTACTCATAGTGTCGCGCCGTGGCCGAGAAGCGCGCCTCGAACTCGTCGGACACAGCCTCGCTCTCGAGCACCACGACCGGATGTGGGCGGAGGTGGTAGTTCAGCGCCTCACGGATGCGGAAGGGGTTCCAAACCTTGCCGAGATCGAAATGCACCACCTGGCCGAGTGCGTGCACTCCGGCATCGGTGCGCCCCGCCGCTTGGGTGGTGATCCGTTCACCGCTCATGGCAAAGATCGCTTCTTCCAGCGCCTGCTGCACACTGATCCGGTCCGCCTGCCGCTGCCAGCCGCAGAAGGGTGATCCGTCATATTCGATCGTCAGCCGATAGCGCGGCATGGGGATCAGTTCGCCCGATCCGGCAGTTGGCCCGCCCCGCGGAGGAAAGTGGTAGCGTCCATCGCCGCCTTGCCTTCGCGCTGCACCTGCGACAGGCGCACGGCGCCGGTGCCGCAGGCAATAGTCAGGTCATCGCCGAGCAGGGTGCCCGCTGCGCCGCTGCCTTCCGCAAGCGCCGATCGCAGGGCCTTTATGCGAACCGGCTTGCCGCCGAGGTCGAGTTCGAACCAGGCACCTGGGAAGGGGGACAGGCCGCGGATGTGGTTGTGCACCGTCTCAGCAGGCAGGGACCAGTCGATCCGCGCCTCGGCTTTCTCGATCTTGCTGGCGTAGGTGATGCCTTCAGCCGCCTGCGGGGTGAAGTCGAGGCTGCCCCGCTCGAGCGCTGCCAGAGCCCGGCCCATGAGGTCGGCACCGACCCGCATCATCTGGTCGTGGAGGTCACCGGCGGTGGTCTCCGTCCCGATAGGGATGCGGTCAACCAGGGCCACCGGTCCGGTATCGAGCCCTTCGTCCATCTGCATCACCATGACGCCGGTTTCGCGATCGCCGGCCATAACCGCCCGCTGGATCGGCGCGGCCCCACGCCAGCGCGGCAGCAACGAGCCATGGAGGTTGAGGCAACCCATGCGCGGCGCCTCGAGGATCGGCTTGGGCAGCAACAGCCCGTAGGCCACCACCACGGCAAGGTCGGCGTCGTGGCTCGAAAAGATGATCTGCTCGGCCTCGTTCTTGAGGGATTTCGGCGTGAACACTGGAATGCCGAAGCCGTCGGCGGCCTCGTGCACCGGCGAGCGGCGCTCCGCCTGGCCTCGGCCCGCGGGTTTGGGCGCGCGCGTGTAGGCAGCCACAACCTCGTGCCCGGCCGAGACGATCTCCGTCAGCGTGGGGACGGCGAATTCGGGCGTGCCAATGAAGACGACGCGCATCGGCGGAACTCCTTGCCGGCGGCTCTTCAGCGGCCGCGCCCTCGTGGTTCGACAGGCTCACCATGAGCTCTACGCGAGCGCAGCACTCCGAAAAACCTCATCCTGAGCCTGCCCAATGACGAGGTTGGATTCAAAGACTATCCGGCCCGGCGGGCGGCCTTTTCGAACTTCTTGAGCACGCGGTCGCGCTTCAGACGGCTGAGATAGTCGATATAGAGCACGCCATCGAGGTGATCGAGTTCGTGCTGGACACAGACCGCAAGCTTGCCCTCTGTCTCCTTCTCGACCTCGTTGCCATCGAGATCGGTGTACTTCACCGTCACGGCATTGGGCCGCTCGACCTCGTAATAGAGCTCGGGGATGGACAGGCACCCCTCTTCGGTGACCTGCATCTCGTCGCCGAAACGGATGATCTCGGGATTGATCAGCACCATCGGGTCGGGCTTCTCGCCCTCGCCGGCAATGTCGATCACCACGATGCGCTTCATGACGCCGATCTGCGGCGCGGCGAGGCCGATGCCGGGCGCGTCATACATGGTGTCGAGCATGTCCTTGGCGAGCGTGCGGATCTCCTCATCCACCTCGACGATCGGATCGGCCACGGACCTCAGGCGCTGATCGGGAATGACGAGAATGGGGCGAACGGCCATGGCAAGAGGTCCAGAATGCAAGGGAATTGGCACCGATATGGTCCTTTGCGCGCCCGCGGTCAACTCCGGCGCGCGGAACCGCTTATGGCAGGTTGAATTGAAGGGCCGAGGAGGCACGCATGACCACCACTTACAAGGGAAGCTGCCGTTGCGGCGCGGTACGTTACCAGCTCGACGGCCATCCCCACCGGACCGGGCTCTGCCACTGTACCGACTGTCGCAAGGAAACCGGCTCGACATTTCTTTATTACGGCGACTGGCGCTCCGATCAGTTCAGCGTGACCGGTGCGTACAGCACCTATGAGGGCCGCAGCTTCTGCCCGGTCTGTGGCACAAGGCTGTTCCATCTCGGCAACGAGCACGTTGAAATTGCGCTCGGCTCCCTCGACGAGGCGCCGGTGGCGCTGGTGCCGGTGAACGAAGGCTGGGTCAAGCGGCGCGAGCCGTGGCTGGCACAGGTGCCGGGCGCCAGACAGCACCGCGAGGACCTCCGGCACCCAGTCTAGGCGCGGCTCAGTTACTCTTGAGCACTCTGTCGCCGTCCTCCTGTTCGATCATGTAGGCCGGCTCCCGTTGCGAGGCGTTGCGAAACGATGCGGATGCCATGGTGCCTCTCCGTTTCGTCGGCAACGCGGAGGCGAAGCAGGAGGTTCGCTCCGGAAGTTGATGACGCGCGGATGAACCCGGCGCTTCCAGCAACGTTGAACCGGCGAAACTGGTGCGCAAAGGAGTTCTCCATGCCCCCGATCACCAACCCGGGCCACATCATCCCGCAGGACATCGAGCCCGGCGATGCCTCCGAGGCCTTCGGCCTTGCGGAGCCATATACCCAGACCGAGATCGAGGACCTGCTCTACGGCGATGACCGTCCGGCGAGCCACCGCCTGGCCCGGCTGCGGGAACTGCGCGAGCAGGCTGCGACCCGCGAAACCGGGGACTGGGGCGATCAGGACCCCAAGGCAAGCCTCGAGGAGATCGATCGCGCGATCGACGAGCTGAGCGCCACCATCGCCAATTCCGACGATCTGGATGACTATGCCGAGTTGAGCCCCGCGCTCAACTACGATCCCGGCGAGCGGCTGGATGCCCTGTCTCCGGATGACATCGACTCGCGCCGCGCCATCGAAGGGCGCGACAACGAAGCCGATTTCGATGGGGATGAGGACGACGCCGCGATCAAGCCGCTGGACGTGGCGGAATGGGCAGACGGTGACGACTTCGATCCCGACAAGGGTGTCCACTGACGTTCAGATCGCCGTCCGCGCCTTCAGCGCCTGGCTGAGGGTGCCCTCGTCGAGGTAATCCAGTTCGCCGCCGACCGGTACGCCGTGGGCAAGGCGCGTCACCCGCGCGCCGCTGCCGGCGAGCCGGTCGGTGACGTAATGCGCGGTGGTCTGGCCCTCGACGGTGGCGTTGATGGCAAGGACGATCTCGCCGAATTCGGGCGCACGCCGCAGCAGGCCCTCTATGGCGAGATCATCGGGGCCGACACCATCGAGCGGCCACAGCACGCCGCCGAGCACATGGTATTTCACCGCGCCAACCCCGGCGCGCTCCAGCGCCCACAGGTCGGCGACATCCTCCACCACGATCAGCATGCCGTTGTCCCGGCGCGGATCGGCGCAGATGCCGCAGGGGCTTACGGTGTCGATGTTGCCGCAGACCTCGCAGGTCTTCACGGCGGCCACGGCGCGATCGAGCGCCGCCGACAGCGGCACCATCAACTGGTCCTTCTTCTTGATCAGCTGCAGCACCGCCCGGCGCGCGGAGCGGGGCCCGAGCCCCGGCAAGCGCGCCATCAACTGGATCAGTTGCTCGATCTCGGGGCCGCCATTGGCCATTCGGCAGACCTCAGAACGGCAGCTTCATGCCCGGGGGGAGAGGCAGGCCGGAGGTGACTTCGGCCATCTTTTTCTGCATCTCGGCTTCACTCTTGGCCTTGGCGTCGTTGTGCGCGGCGATGATCAGATCCTCGAGCACCTCGGCCTCGGCCGGGTTGAACAGGGACGGATCGATCTTGATGCCGCGCAGTTCGCCCTTGCCGGTGAGCGAGACGACCACCAGCCCGCCGCCGGCGCGGCCTTCCACCACCAGATTGCCGAGCTCGTTCTGGAGGGCTTCCATCTTGCCCTTCATTTCGCTCGCGGCCTTCATCATGCCCATGATGTCTTTCATTCGTCGTCCTCTTCCACTGGGGGTGGGGCGGCATCGGCCGCCATCGGCGTTTCTTCGTCGCGCACGGTCACGTTGACGACCTTGGCGCCGGGAAAGGTTTCGAGGATCGCCTGCACCAGCGGGTCCTCATGGGCCTGGCGGTGCGCGGCCTCGATCCGCTGCTCCTTTTCCTGGCGCAGGGTCAGCCCTTCGGGCGGCTTGGTCGACACGGTGATCAGCCAGCGCTCGCCGGTCCAGTTCTGGAGGCGCGCGGACAGCGTATTGACGATGCCGGGATCGGCACCGTCCACCAGGGCGACCTCGATCTTGCCCTGTTCGAACGACACCGGCCGCATCTGGCTCTCGAGCGCCATGCGCACCAGGATGTCGCGCTTGGCGGTGGCGAGCGCGATCAGGTCCTTGTAGCTCGCAACGGATGCGAGCGCCGGCTGCACGGTCGGCGCAGGCTGCTGCTGCGCCATGGCGATCGGCTGCGAAATGGCGACCGGCGCCGGTTGCGGCTGTTCGAGACGCAATGCCGTAGCACCACCGCCGCCTCCCGAGGGGCCGCGCGGCGGCAGCGATGGGGCAGGGGAGGGCGGCGGCACCGGCTGGTTGGCCAGCCGTGCGATCACTTCATCCGGGCTCGGCAGGTCGGCGGCATAGGCGAGGCGGATCAGCGCCATCTCGGCGGCCTGGAGGCCGTTATGGGCCTTGGCCACCTCGTCGTGGCCGCGGAACAGGATCTGCCAGGCGCGGCTCAGCGCCCGCATCGGCAGGCGATTGGCGAGGTCGGCGCCACGGGTGCGCTCGTCCGGCGTCAGCGACACGTCGTCGGCAGCGGCCGGCACCACCTTGATG
>JAEZFJ010000370.1 GCA_023437755.1 Pseudomonadota bacterium | reverse complement strand
ATGATGGCGATGCCGCGCGCGATATCGATGACGAGGAGGCGCGGGCGCCTGGGAGCGGGCTCGGCGGCCGATGTCATCCCCAGAACTCCTGCAGGACGCGGAGGAATGGCTCGCCATAGCGGTCGAGCTTGCCCTGGCCGACGCCGGGGAGGTTGAGGAGGTCGTGGCGGTGGCGCGGTTGAGCCAGCGCCATGGCCTTAAGCGTGGAGTCGTGGAAGATGACGTAAGGGGGCACACCCTGCTGCTTGGCAAGGCGGGTGCGCTCTTCGCGCAAGGCGTCGAACAGCGGCTGCGCGTGAGCCGGAACCTCGGTGGCGCTCCGCAGGCGCTGGCGGGTCTCGACCGCCTTTTTTGGCCGATCCTTGCGCAGGGTGACCGACTTGTCGCGCTTGAACACGGCGCGGGCGCCCTCCCCCAGCATCAGGGCACCGTGGTTCTGGTGGTCGGTGAGGACGAGGCCGGAGGCGGCGAGCTGGCGCAGGACGGATTGCCAGGACTTGGCATCGAGTTCGCGGCCCTGGCCGAAGACCGGCTGGTCCTGATGGCCGAAGCGGACGACCTTCTCGGTCTCCTTGCCGACGAGCACGTCGATGATGTGGGCGGCACCGAAACGCTGGCCGGTGCGGTAGATGGCGGCCATGACCTTGATGGCGGCTTCTGTCCCGTCCCAGGATTCGACCGGCGAGGTGCAGGTGTCGCAATTGTTGCAGCCGCCGGAATGGGCTTCGCCGAAGTGGCGGAGAATTGCCTGGCGGCGGCATTCGGCGGTTTCGCAGACGCCGAGCAGGGCGTTGAGCTTGCCATGCTCGACGCGCTTCACCTCGTCGGGGGCGTTGCCCTCGTCGATCATGCGGCGGCGCTGAACGACGTCGGCCATGCCATAGCTCATCCAGGCTTCGGCTGGCTGGCCGTCGCGGCCGGCACGGCCCGTCTCCTGGTAGTAGGCCTCGATCGAGGACGGCAGGTCCATATGCGCCACATAGCGCACGTCGGGCTTGTCGATGCCCATGCCGAAGGCGACCGTGGCAACGAGGCAGAGGCCTTCTTCCTTGAGAAAGGCATCCTGGTTCCGGCTGCGCAGATCGGCCGGCATGCCGGCGTGGTAGGGCAGCGCCCGTATGCCCTTGCTGCTGAGCCAGTCGGCCAGATCTTCCACCTTGGCGCGGGAAAGGCAGTAGACAATGCCGGAAGCGCCCTTGTGGCCGGCGAGGAAGCTCAGGAGTTGCTCGCGTGGCTTGTCGCGCTCGACAATGGAATAGCTGATGTTGGGGCGGTCGAAGCTGGTGGTGAAGACGCGCGCCTGTTCGAGCCCGAGGCGCTCGATGATGTCTTCGCGGGTGGTGGCATCGGCGGTGGCGGTCAGCGCAATGCGCGGCACGCCGGGGAACAACTCCACGAGGTGGATCAGTTCGCGGTATTCGGGGCGGAAATCGTGGCCCCATTGCGACACGCAGTGGGCCTCGTCGATGGCAAAGAGCGCGATGTCGCAATCGCCGAGCATGTTGGCGAAGCCGGGGGTGGCGACCCGCTCGGGGGCAACATAGAGCAGATCGAGCTCGCCGCGGCGGAGCTGGCGGCGGACGTCCTGCGACTCTTCGGGGGTGAGGGAGGAAGTGCGCGCGGCGGCGCGCACGCCGGCCTGACGCAGGGCCTCGACCTGGTCCCGCATCAGCGCGATCAGCGGCGAGATGACGATGCCGACGCCGGGGCGGCAGATCGCCGGGATCTGGAAGCACATCGACTTGCCGGCGCCGGTGGGGAACAGCACCACCGCGTCGCCGCCGCCGACCACGTGATCGATGACTTCGGCCTGCTGGCCGCGAAAGCTCCGGTGCCCGAAAACGTCGCGCAACACGTCGAGCGGCGCGCGCGGCTTGGGCGGCGGTGGGGCGAAAAGGTCAGTGGTGAAGTCGTGGAGGCTCACCCCACGGGTTGAATCATGGGTCGGGGGTGAGCCGCAATGCCTATTACCGGGAAGTTAACCGCCGACGATCTCGCCACCATTGGGATGGAGCACCTGACCCGTGAGGTAGGAGCTTTCGTCGCAGGCGAGGAAGAGGTGGCAGGTGGCGACCTCGTTGGGCTGGCCGGGGCGCCTGAGCGGCTGGGAAGCGCCGAACTCGGCGACCCTGTCGGCCGAGAAGGTCGCCGGGATCAGCGGAGTCCAGATCGGGCCGGGGGCGACACCATTCACGCGGATGCCCTGTTCCGCCAAGCTGCCGGAGAGCGAGCGGGTGAAAGCCACGATCGCACCCTTGGTGGCGGAATAGTCGATCAGGGTCGGCGAGCCACGATAGGCGGTGACTGAAGTGGTGTTGACGATCGAGGCGCCCTCACTGAGGTGCGGCAGGGCGGCCTGCGTCATGTAGAAATAGCCGTAGAGGTTGGTCTCGAAGGTCTTGGCCAACTGTTCCGGGGTGATGTCGGTGAGGTCCTGCTGGACGTGCTGCTCGGCGGCATTGTTGACGAGGACGTCGAGCTTGCCAAACTGCTCCACCACCTTGCCGACAACGTTGTCGCAGAAGGTCTTGTCGCCGACGTCGCCGCGGATCAGCAGCGCTTCCTTGCCTTCCGCCTTGATGGCGTCTGCGGTGATCTTGGCGTCCTCGGTTTCCTCGAGATAGACGATGGCGACTTCCGCACCTTCGCGGGCGAAGAGCACGGCGCAGGCGCGACCAATGCCGGAATCACCACCGGTGATGATCGCCACCTTGTCCTTGAGGCGTCCGTTGCCGGGGAATTTCGGCATGTAGTCAGGCTTGGGGTGCATCTCGGTCTCGCGACCGGGCTGGTGATCCTGATGCTGGGGCGGGTTGATCTTGTTGCTGTCGTCGCCGGACATGGAGGCCTCTCTGTGGTGGGGTGAGACCGGTGCGGGCGGGACAAGGGCTCGGCTGCCG
>JAEZFJ010000314.1 GCA_023437755.1 Pseudomonadota bacterium | reverse complement strand
TCGATCGCGTCGCGCTGTATCCGCCTGCGGGCCATATGACCTCTTCCTGTTGGGCTGCCGGCCGGGCTTCCAGACGGCAACCGTCCGGCCCACAAGGGCCGAAATCCGTAGAGGCGCAGAAATCGCCGCTTTCACACCGGGCGCAGACGAAATGCCGCGCGTCCGGTTACTCCCCTTCACGGACGGTCTTGACGACCAGCCGATAACGATCCGGCGGAGCTTACGCCTCACTCTAGCGTGTAGGAGGGTTGCGATCAGATGGCAACAGGAAAGTCGTTGGCGGTCTTCCCGGTAAATTGTGCCAGTCGTGTTTGCCCATTCCGCAAATCATCGCATAAGGACCCAACGGCCGCAGAATCGCCCGAGTCCTGCGGCCATTGCTGAGGTCTTCGTCCAAGGTCGGTTCCCGGTTTGCCCAAATATTGTCATCTGCTGATCCGGCTCCTGCTCATGCTTGGCCTTCTCTTGCCGTCCGGCTTTGCGGGGGCTCAGGAGACCCCGTCCGAACCGCTGCCGCCGCTGCCAAACGTCATCGATGCGCGGGTCACCTCCACCCCTGAACGCGCCCGGCTGGTGATCGACCTTGCGAGCAGGACAGAGTTTGCCATGGTCAGCCTGGCGGAACCGGACCGCATTGCCATCGATGTGCGGGCGGCCACGTTCTCCGTTCCCACACCGGAAGGGGAGGCAGGCGGAGAGGGGCTGATCACCAGCTACGCAGTGACGCAGCATGCCCCCGATCGCGTCCGAACAACATTGACACTCTCCGCCCCGGCTCAGGTGCAGCAGGCCTACGTGCTCGATGCCTTCGAGGGGCAGCCGGCGCGGCTGGTGGTCGACATCATTCCTGCGACCGCCGAAGCGTTCGCAGAGAACGTGGCCAAGTCTCTCACCGCACCCGCCGACGGGGACGAGCCAGCTCCCGTTGCGGCAGCGCCCACCCCCGCAGGCGGCTCGGAACTGCCGCTCGCCAGCCGCCCTCTCGTGGTGATCGATCCCGGTCACGGCGGGATCGACAGCGGAGCGGAGACGCCGGGCGGCGCGCGAGAGAAGGACATCGTCCTCGCCTTCTCACTGAAGTTGCAGGAAATCTTGGTCTCCTCGGGCCGATTCGATGTTGCCCTGACGCGGGAAGCCGACACCTATCTTCGCCTTGAAGAACGGGTGGCCCTGGCGCGGGCCAACAAGGCCGATCTTCTTATCTCCATCCACGCCGACAGCTTCCAGCAGCCTGAAATCCGCGGCGCCAGCATCTACACGCGCGACGAGAATGCGACGGACATCCTCGACAAGGTGCTGGCGGACAACGAGAACAAGTCGGACGTCATCGCCGGGTTCGCGATGCCGCAAATGGCCCCCCAGGTCGTCGACATCCTTGTCGATCTCATGCGGCGCGAGATGCGTCATCAGTCGTTCATGGCCGCGCAATCCATTGTTCATGCGCTTGAACCCAGCGTTTCATTGCGCCGCTTCCCGGTGCGGCAGGCAGACTTCTTCGTCCTGCAGGCACCTGACGTTCCCTCGGTGTTGCTCGAACTCGGCTTCCTCTCCAATCCAGACGACACCGCCAACCTGCTGCAGGGTGAGTGGCAGGACCGCACCGCCGATGCGATTGCCCGCGGCATCTCGGCCTATTTCGACAGCATTGAGCCCGAGGACACCGAATGAGGCAGCGGCAGGTGTGTCATTCCGACGCCACCACGCGAGACGCCTTCTGCTATGATTCGTTGTGCCGCCGCATCGCCGGCGGCCCATCGATTCTGCGGGAGACGAGCGCCTGATGTTTCGCGTGCTGGGCTGGCTTTTCGGCTTTGGCATGTTCGCGGCTCTCGCAGCCGTGGGCGTGGCTGCGGCTTACCTGACGGCGGTAGCCGCCCAACTGCCGGACTATACCGTGCTGAAGGATTATCAGCCGCCGGTCACGACACGCGTGCACGCGGCCGACGGCACCCTGCTCGGCGAGTTCGCCCGGGAGCGACGCCTGTTCCAGCCGATCGAAACGGTGCCGCCGCTGGTGGTGCAGGCGTTCCTGTCGGCGGAGGACAAGGACTTCTACAACCATGGCGGCATAGCCTTTGACGGTGTCGTTCGTGCGCTGCGCGACAACGTTCTGGCGCGCCTGGACGGCAACACCGCCATCCAGGGCGGCGGCTCTTCGATCACCCAGCAGGTGGCCAAGAACTTCCTGCTCACCTCCGAGCAGACCTGGGACCGCAAGATCCAGGAAGCCCTGCTGGCCATTCGCATCGAGTCCACCTTCTCGAAGGACCGCATCCTCGAGCTCTACGTGAACGAGATTTTCCTCGGTCTGAACTCGTATGGTGTTGCGGCTGCGGCGCTCAACTACTTCGACAAGGCCCTTTATGAGCTCACCCTCGCGGAGGCGGCTTATCTTGCCGCGCTGCCGAAGGGGCCGAACAACTACCACCCCTTCCGCCGCACCGAGGCTGCCATCGAGCGCCGGAACTGGGTGATCGACCGCATGGTCGAGAATGGTTACGCCACCCCCGACGAGGCGGAAGCGGCCAAGAACGAGCCGCTCAACGTGCTGCCACGCGCGGGCGGATCGCAGCTCTATTCGGCTGAGTACTTCACCGAGGAAGTGCGCCGCGAACTGCTGAAGATGTATGGCGAGGACCAGCTCTACGGAGGTGGCCTCTCGGTGCGGACCACGCTCGAGCCGCAGTTGCAGGAGTATGCGCGCAAGGCGCTGATGAACGGTCTTATCGCCTATGACCGGACCAAGGGCTTTCGTGGGCCCGTCGCGAGTGTCGATCTCGGCGAGGACTGGGGCGAGGCCGTTGCCGCCATCGAGCCGCTCAGCGACGTGCCGGAGTGGCAGCTCGCAGTGGTGCTGGAGATCGGCGGCAACGAGGCCCGGATCGGGCTGCGACCGGCCCGCCAGGCGGGCGGCAGCATCTCGCCGGAACGGACAGAAGGCACGCTGTCCGGACCCGAGATCAAGTGGATCTCTCGCCCGCTCGGGGACGTCCTCAAGGTGGGCGACGTCGTCTATGTGTCGCCGGTAGCGGCAAAGTCGGGGATCTACACGCTCGAGCAGGTGCCGGAGATCGAGGGCGCGCTGGTTGCCATGGACCCGCGCACGGGGCGCGTGCTGGCGATGGTCGGTGGCTTTTCCTATGCGATGAGCGAGTTCAATCGCGCGACGCAGGCGCTGCGGCAGCCCGGGTCCTCCTTCAAGCCCATCGTATATGCGGCGGCGCTGGACAATGGCTACACTCCGGCTTCGGTGGTGCTGGATGCGCCGGTGGAGATCCGCAACCCGGATGGCTCCATCTGGCGCCCCGAGAACTACTCCCAGGAATTCTACGGTCCGCAGACCCTGCGCCGGGGGATCGAGCGCAGCCGAAATGTGATGACCGTGCGCCTCGCCAAGGACATCGGCATGCCGCTGGTGGCCGAATACGCCAAGCTGTTCGGCATCTACGATTCCATGCAGCCCGTGCTGGCCATGGCGCTGGGTGCCGGCGAAACCACCGACATGCGCATGACTGCAGCCTATGCCACCATCGCCAACGGCGGCCGCAAGATCGTGCCCACGCTGATTGATCGCATTCAGGATCGCTATGGCGACACCGTCTATCGGCACGATCAGCGCATCTGCCAGGGCTGCGAAGCGCCTGGCTGGAGCGGACAAGCCGAGCCCAGGATCATCGACAATCGCGAGCAGGTGCTCGACCCGATGACCGCCTACCAGATCACCTCGATGATGGAAGGCGTGGTTCAGCGCGGCACCGGCACGGCAGCCAAGGTGCTGAACCGTCCAGTCGCCGGCAAGACCGGCACGACCAATGACTACAAGGACGCCTGGTTCGTCGGCTTCACGCCGGAACTCGTGGTTGGGGTCTATGTGGGGTACGATCAGCCGCGATCTATGGGCAGTTCGGTCACCGGCGGCACCTTTGCGGTTCCGATCTTCACCGAGTTCATGCAGAAGGCTCTCGCCGGCAGGCCGCCCACTCCCTTCAATGTGCCCTCCGGCATGAGCACGGCGTGGATCAGCCCTGACAGCGGCGTTCAGGCCATGGAAGGGCAGAGCGGCATTCTGGAGGCTTTCAAGCCCGGAACCGGGCCCAACCTGATGACCTCCGTCATCGGCATTGACGTCAATGCTTGGGACGCGATCCAGCGGCAGCAGATGATGCAGCAGCAGTATGGCGCCGGCTTCGTCGATCAGCCGTTCGGCGGCGGCGGTGGTGGTTCGGGCAATGGTGGGTTCACCGGCGGCAGCGATGTCCGCACCTTCGATCCGAATACCGGCACCTGGCGCTAACGCTTCACCTCCGCCTGCTCCTGACGCGCCTTGTCACGCGCAGGTGGCGGGACTACGGAGCCGCCGCGCCCGGGCGGGTGGAGGGAGTGTTTGCCGGTGAACAAGGCTCTGGTTGTCATTCTTGCAGCGGTGACGCTCGATGCGGTCGGGATCGGCTTGATCTTCCCGATCCTGCCTTCGCTGCTGCGCGACGTCGGCCACACCACGGAAGTGGCGACGCTGCTTGGCCTCATGCTGGCGCTGTACTCCGCCTGCCAGTTTCTGTTCTCGCCCATTCTCGGTGTACTGAGTGATCGGTTCGGCCGGCGGCCAGTGCTGCTGGTTTCGCTCGCCGGTGCCGCGATCGACTACCTGATAATGGCGTTTGCGCCGGAGCTGTGGATGCTGGTGGCGGGACGCGCTATCTCCGGAATCACCAGCGCCAACATGGCTGTGGCCACCGCCTACATCACCGATATCTCCTCGGAGCAGGAGCGGGCGCGGCGGTTCGGACTGTTCCATGCCATGTTCGGCATCGGCTTCCTTATCGGGCCGGTGCTTGGTGGAATCCTGGGGGACCTGTGGGTGCGGGCGCCCTTCATTGCGGCTGCTCTTCTCAATACAGTCAACTTCTCACTGGCATTGTTTGTGCTGCCGGAATCGCGCCGGGGCCAGCCGGGTGCCCACTTCACCTGGGACTCCCTGAACCCGTTCAAGCCGCTCAAATGGGCACTCACTTTTGCGGCGCTCATCCCGTTGATGGCAATCTTTGTGATCCTGAACTTCGTCGGCACCGTCTACGGAACGATCTGGGCACTGTTTGGTGAGGACAGCTTTGCCTGGAGCGGCATGATGATCGGGCTCTCCCTGGGCGCCTACGGCGTTTTCCACGCCGGTGCGCAAGCTTTTCTGACTGGTCCGGCAGTGGCGCGGCTGGGCGAGCGTTGGGCGCTTGTCGTCGGCATGGGATGTGAACTAACGGCCCTGCTCATTCTCGGAGTGGCAACGCAGGGCTGGGTGCTGTTCGCCCTTGCGCCACTCTTTGCGTTGGGTGGCATCGGTATCCCGGCGCTGCAATCACTGACCACGACCCAGGTGGATGCCGATCGGCAGGGCCAGCTGCAGGGCGTGCTGGCGAGCCTTGTCAGCCTCGCAGCGATCTTCGGCCCGCTCTTCTTCAGCTTTGTCTACTTTGCACTCAGAGGCACCTGGCCGGGACTCATATGGGTCGTGGCCGCAGCAATCTATCTGCTTGCTTTGCCGCTCATGCTGGGTATCCGCCGGTCCGGGACGACGGCGGAAGCGGCTTCCGCCTAGAAAAACCGCCGCAAAGCCCCGGAAAGCGGGGAAAAAGGTGGCTAGACGGGCTTGCCGACCCCCGCTTTCCGGTCCATTAACGTCCGTGTACCGCACCGCCCCGCGAAAAGACCGGGAATCCTTGCCTTTCGGCTAGAATCGACCAAGGGTTGCCGGGTCTGGGGTTCGCCAGCGTGGCGGGCATTCACTGTGAGGAAACGCTATGAACAAGAACGATCTGGTGGGCGTGGTCGCCGAGAAAGCTACCATCACCAAGGCACAGGCCGCCGAAGCGGTTGACGCGGTGTTCGAGGCCATCACTGGCTCGCTGAAGAGCGGCGAGGAAGTTCGCCTCGTGGGCTTCGGCACCTTTGCGGTGTCGCAGCGCAAGGCCACTACCGGCCGCAATCCGGCCACTGGCGCCGAAATTCAGATTGCTGCCTCGAACCAGGCCAAGTTCAAGCCCGGCAAGGGCCTCAAGGACGCACTCAACGCCTGATCGAGCGCGCTCCTCGACATGGCCCCGAGCGCTCGACGCCGGGGCCATTTGTTTTGCGGTTGACGCCGATGGGCCGCGGCCCTTAATCAAGCGCACCGTTCGGGCCCACCCGGTCCGCATGGGCGATTAGCTCAGTTGGTAGAGCGCCTCGCTTACACCGAGGATGTCGGCGGTTCGAGTCCGTCATCGCCCACCATTTCTCTTTGACATGCTGCATCAGGAACCGGCTGCTAGCCTTTGTTGCTGCCGGATTTTTTTGAGCTGCCGGGACCCCTGGCAAAATTCTTGATCCAAAGGCGATTTGGTCGCTTGACTTGCCGATAGGGCACCGGTACACGGACCGCACGTTGCAGGAACGCCTCGCGTTCCCCGCTGCGGGAGTAGCTCAGTTGGTTAGAGCGCCGGCCTGTCACGCCGGAGGTCGCGGGTTCGAGCCCCGTCTCTCGCGCCACCCTTTCCCTGTCATTGTTGCTGTAGCCCTCTGGTGGGCCTCGCATTGAGCCATTCAGCTTCCGCTGTCGGCCGGTGTCGGCGCGATTGGTGCCGTTTGCCCCAGAGCCGTTGCCTTGCCGGCTCTAGGCGGGTTGGCTGGATGGCGGCCTTCATATCAGCGTGAAGCAGATGACGTTCGCCCGGAGGCGGCGCCATATAACGCGGCGTAACCTGCACAATGGAGGGTCGTCATGCTGTCTCGGCGCGGTTTTGTTCTTGCTGTGGCCCTGTTCGCTGCTGTCGGTCCGGTGCAGGGCCAGGAGAAGCCTGTCGAAATCCCGCCCCCCGACGCAGCACCGGTTGAGTCGGGTTCCAGCGCCAAGGCCGTGCTTGCAGGAGGGTGCTTCTGGGGCGTGCAGGGCGTGTTCCAGCGCGTCAAGGGCGTGACGAGTGCCGTGTCCGGCTATTCGGGCGGGGCCGCCGAAACGGCTACCTATGAACAGACCAACTCCGGCACCACTGGTCACGCCGAGACAGTGGAGATCACCTATGATCCCAGCGTGATCAGCTTCGGGGAACTGCTGCACATCTACTTCTCGGTCGCCCACAACCCGACGCAGCTGAATTACCAGGGACCGGACCGCGGCACACAATACCGGTCGACGATCTTCGCCGTTTCGGAAGCGCAGGCGGACCTTGCCAGACAGTATATTGCGGAGCTGGACGCGACTGGACGTTTCGAAGGGCCGATCGTCACCACCATCGAGCCGTTCGAGGCATTCTATCCGGCCGAGCAGTACCACCAGGACTTTCTCACGCTCAATCCGACCTGGCCATACATCTACATGCATGACCTGCCCAAGATCGAAGCGTTGCAGGCCCTGTTCCCTGATTACTACAGAAAGGACCCTGTCCTCGTCGGCAAGCTCTAGGCGCGGAACCGCGCTCGCAACGCTCCGTTGATCTCCATAATGCTGCTGGGAGATCCCCGATGTTTGTCAGATCAACGGTTACAGCTTGGCTGCTCTTGAGCGGGGTGGTGATGGCTGCAGACCCAATCGGGGTCTCGACCAGCAGTTCTCCAATAGCCGTGCCGGTCCACGATCAGGACAGCTTCGACTGGGGCGGATTCTACGCCGGCATCTTCGGCGGCGTCCGGAACGGCAGTGTCAGCGGAGCCCAGCCGACGCTCGGCATTCAGGCGGGGGTGAACGCCCAGTTCGACTTCTATCTTGTCGGGGCCGAAGTCGCGGTGGAAGGCCTGAGCGGCGGCGTGGGGGAAACCAGCTATGGACAACTGCTCGGGAGAGTAGGCCTGGTCGCAACGGACGATGTGGTCATCTACGCCGCCGGCGGCTACGGAATCGATTTGGGTGCTCCCGCCGAGCAGGATGTGCTTCTAGGCGTCGGTGCGGAGATGGCCATCAGCGACAGCCTGTCCATAGAGGCCCAGTATCTGCGCAGCGTGCCTGTGAGCGGCGGAAACGCCTCGGATCAGTTCACGATCGGGGCCAATTTCCACTTCTGAATCGCGCCCGTGGCACCGCGATTCTACCCAGACTTGACCGTGGGCCACATTCCTGCCCAGATTGAGCCACTTGGAGGCCGGGTTTGTCGCCCGGGTTTGCTGCATTTGTGTCAAATTGAACCAATGGCGCGGTAAGCTTGCAACACCTGCCCTCAAATGGTCATGGATTCTTATCCGCACTGCCGAAATTGGGGCTCCACGGGGTTGTGTCACGCGTTAGGGTGAGGCATCTACAGGCCGACTACGGTTAACTCTATGGGAGTGCAAGATATGTTTGTACGTTCGCTTTCTCTCGGTGTTGCTGCCGCTGCGCTGCTCGCTGGCGGTGCTCAGGCCGCTGACCTGATCATCCCGACCACGCCGCAGCCGATCTACGAAGCTGCCGGCTTCGATTGGGAAGGTCTCTATGTCGGTGCTCGCGTCGGTGGCCAGTTCCTCGGCACCAACGCTTACGGTGGCATCGCCGCCGGTCCGGCTCTGACCTCGGGCGTTGTTGGCGCCGCGGTCGGCGTGAACTTCATTCCTGCCGACCCGTTCCTGATCGGTGCTGAAGTCACCGGTGACTACCTGTGGAACAACGGCTTCAGCACTGGCGAGTTCTTCGCCAACCTGCGCGCTGGTGCCGTCGTGACCGACGCGGTCCTCGTCTACGCCATTGGTGGCGTTGGCGTTCAGACCATCAACGGTGTTCAGAACGGCCTCTACCAGCTCGGTGGTGGTGTTGAGTTCGCCGTGACCGACGCTGTCACCGTTCGCGGTGAAGTTGTTGGCCAGGGCGACTTCGACGGTACTGCTCCGGACGCGTTCTTCGAGGCCACCAAGGCCACCGTCGGCGTGTTCTACCACTTCTAAGATTTGCAGTTGGGCAGGGCGTCAGCGCCCTGTCCTTCGTCTTGCAAACCCAATTCGGCGAACCGGAAACGGTTCGCCGTTTTGGTTTTCGGGGCTATCGCTCATGCCCGTTGTCGCGCCGGAAGCCTCTCGACGGCAACAAAATGCCTCTTCTTACGTGGTGCCTGGCGATGCCATTTCCCATAGGGCAGTGGTCTCAATATTGATTGTCGCGCTCATATTTTCTTTCCCTTGAAACGCCTTGGGCAAAGGTCTAAGCCCAAGCCCATCACTCGTCGGGTTGGTTCGTGGCCCCAATTGCTGCGGACTCACGCGACGCCCGGCCCTGCAGTGGGGCCCTCTGACTAGGCTGCCGCATGACTGATCTGCTCAGCGACTATCTGCCGATCGTGCTCTTTATCGGCTTGGCGGGGGTAATCGGCCTCGCACTTCTGGTGGCTCCGTTCCTGGTTGCCGTGAAGCGTCCGGATCCCGACAAGGTCTCGGCCTTCGAGGCGGGGTTCGATGCCTTCGACGCCGCCCGCATGAAGTTCGATGTCCGCTTCTATCTCGTGTCG
Source organism: Pseudomonadota bacterium (assembly GCA_023437755.1). GTDB lineage: Bacteria > Pseudomonadota > Alphaproteobacteria > Rhizobiales > Devosiaceae > Devosia. The sequence continues at coordinate 1,959 of JAEZFJ010000314.1, read as the reverse complement.
ATTCTGTTCATCATCTTCGACCTTGAAGTGGCGTTCCTGTTCCCCTGGGCCGTTGCCTTCCACGATATCGGGTGGTTCGGCTTCTGGTCGGTGATGATCTTCCTCGCCGTTCTGACGATCGGCTTCATCTATGAATGGCGTAAGGGAGCTCTCGAATGGGATTGAGCCAGCCGAATTCGACGCTGGTGGCGCCACGCCCGACAGGGGCGATCGACCCCAGGACTCACAAGCCGGTAGGCGCCGACGATCCGTTCTTCACCGAGGTTTCGGACGAGCTGGCCGACAAGGGCTTTCTGGTCTCCACCTTGTCGCAACTGGTCAGCTGGGCTCGTACGGGCTCGTTGATGTGGATGCAGACGGGGCTTGCCTGCTGCGCCGTCGAGATGATGCAGATGTCCATGCCCCGCTACGATGTCGAGCGGTTCGGCACTGCGCCGCGCGCGTCGCCGCGTCAGTCGGACGTGCTCATCGTTGCCGGCACCTTGACCAACAAGATGGCGCCAGCCCTGCGTCGCGTCTATGACCAGATGCCTGAGCCGCGCTACGTGATCTCGATGGGCAGCTGCGCCAACGGTGGCGGCTACTATCACTATTCCTATTCGGTGGTTCGCGGATGTGATCGTATCCTGCCGGTGGACATCTATGTGCCCGGCTGCCCGCCCACGGCTGAAGCTCTGTTGTACGGCATCCTGCTGCTGCAGAAGAAGATTCGCCGCACCGGTACGATTGAACGCTAGGAAGGCGCCATGGCAGAGGCAACTGAGCTCGGTCCACTCCCGGCGCTCGGCGAGCATATCGCTGGCGCCCTTGGTGCTGCAGTGCACGCGACGGAATTCGCCTATGGCGAGCTGACGCTGACCGTTGCACGCGAATCGATCGTCGACGTGGTGACGTTCCTGCGCGATGACCCGGCCTGCCGGTTCATCTCGTTCGTCGACGTGTGTGGTGCTGACTATCCGGCGCGGGCAGAGCGCTTCGAGGTGATTTATCACTTCCTCAGCCCGCATCTGAACCAGCGCGTCCGCGTGAAGCTGAGCACCGATGAAATGACGCCGGTGCCGAGCATTACGGGTGTGTTCAGAGGGGCGGATTGGTTCGAGCGCGAAACCTACGACCTGTTCGGCGTGATGTTCTCCGGACATCCGGATCTGCGCCGAATCCTGACCGACTACGGGTTCGACGGTCATCCGCTGCGCAAGGACTTCCCAATGACCGGATTTGTGGAGGTTCGCTATGACGAATCCCGCAAGCGCGTCGTCTACGAGCCGGTGCGGCTGCTGCAGGAATTCCGCACGTTCGACTACCTGTCGCCCTGGGAAGGCACCGACTACGTGCTGCCCGGCGACGAGAAGGCCAAGCAATGAGTGTAGCTGAAGCTGACGTCCGTAACTTCACCATCAACTTCGGGCCGGTCCACCCGTCGGCCCACGGTGTGCTGCGTCTGATTCTGGAGCTGGACGGCGAACTGGTCGAGCGGGTCGATCCGCATGTGGGGCTGCTGCACCGCGGTACCGAAAAGCTGATTGAAGCAAAGACCTACCTCCAGGCCCTGCCGTATTTCGACCGCCTCGACTATGTGGCGCCGATGAACCAGGAGCATGCCTATGCGCTGGCGATCGAGAAGCTCCTGGGCATCACCGTACCCAAGCGTGGCCAGCTGATCCGCGTACTCTATGCGGAGATCGGGCGTTTGCTCGCCCACCTGATGAACGTCACCACTCAGGCGATGGACATCGGTGCGCTGACGCCTCCACTCTGGGGGTTCGAGCAGCGCGAGCAGCTCATGATCTTCTATGAGCGCGCTTCCGGTGCACGTCTGCATGCTGCCTATTTCCGTCCCGGCGGCGTCCACCAGGACCTGCCGCAGGCCCTGATCGACGATATCGGCGCGTTCTGCGACACCTTCACCAAGGCGCTCGATGACATCGACACGCTGCTGACGGAGAATCGCATCTTCAA
>JAEZFJ010000312.1 GCA_023437755.1 Pseudomonadota bacterium | reverse complement strand
TGCGCACCGGCACCGACTTGGCGGCGGGAACGAAGCTGCGCTCGGCATGCTGGTAGAGCGGGATCAGCGCGTTGGCTTCCGGGTAATAGGCGCCGACACAGCCTGCCGGGATATCGTAGGGCACGACCTTGAACCCCTGCATGCGCCGGTCGATGTGGTCGTCGGCAACGGTCTGCATGCCGACAAGTTCGCCCTCCTCGAGGCCGAGACGGTCGATGTCGCCCTGGTTCATCAGCACCACCATGCGCGTGCCCTCGATGCCGCGGAAGCGGTCGCGATAGCCGTAGACGGTGGTGTTGAACTGGTCGTTGCTCCTGAGGGTGATCAGGCGCAGAACCTTGTCGTCGGTACCCGGATCAAAGCTCGCATGCAGCGCCTGCGGGACCTTGAAATTGGCCTTGCCGTTCTCGGTCTTCCACACCCGCTCGCGTGCCGGCAGGGGTTTCGGAAAGCCCCCCGGTTCATGGATGCGGCGGTTGAAGCCGCCGAACTTGTCGGGCCAGGTCCCTTCAATGGCGTCGCGCACCTTGCCGTAGTCGCCGACCCAGGCATCCCAGTCGATGGTGGACTCTCCCGGCACGATAGCCTTGGCCAGCTCGGCCACGATCCACGGTTCGGAGCGCAGATGCTCGCTGGCCGGTTCGCGCATGCCGTGCGACTTGTGGAAGACGCTGGTGGAATCCTCCATGGTCACCATCTGCTCCCCGCTCGCCTGCCGGTCGATCTCGATGCGACCGAGGCACGGCAGCAGGTAGGCGACGTCCCCGCAGAACAGGTGCGAGCGGTTGAGCTTGGTGGCGATCTGCACCGTCAGGCGCATGCGCGGCCAATTGGCCTCCATGACGTCGCGGTCGGGGATGGCGCGCAGGAAGTTGCCGCCGAGCCCCACAAAGGCATCGACTTCGCCGGCGACGATCGCCTCGCAGGCTTCCACCGTGTTGTACCCCTTCTCGCGCGGCGGCTCGAAGCGGAATTGCTCGGCCAGCCGGTCGAGCGGCACCAGCTCCGGCTTTTCGGCGATGCCGACGGTGCGCTGGCCCTGCACGTTGGAGTGGCCGCGGACGGGGCAGATGCCGGCGCCGGGCTTGCCGATATTGCCGCGCAGCAGCAAGAGGTTGGTCAGCATCTGCACGGTATCGATGCCGAGCTTGTGCTGGGTCAGGCCCATGCCGTAGATGCCGATGACGCTGGGCGACTTCGCGTAGATGCCGGCGACAACCTCGAGATCCGCGCGCGAGATGCCGCTCTCGTGCTCGATGTCCGGCCAGGTCTGGGCCCTGACATAGGCCTCGAGTTCGGTGAGGCCGGCGGTATGCTCGGCGATGAACGCGGTGTCGAGCACGCGCGGCTCGCCCTTTTCCTGCGCCGCGTCGTCGAGCGCGAACAGGGCCTTGCACAGCCCGACCAGCACCGCGATGTCCCCGCCGGCGCGCACCTGGTGGTAGAGCGTGCTGATCCGGGTCTCGTTCGGGGTCAGCATCTGCACCGGGTTCTGCGGGTCGACGAAGCGCTCGAGCCCGCGCTCCTTCAGCGGATTGAAGGTGATGATGGTGGTGCCCCGTTCCACCGCATCCTTGAGCTGGTGCAGCATCCGGGGGCTGTTGGAGCCGACATTCTGGCCGAAGAACAGGATGGTGCCGACCCGGTCGAAATCGTCGAGCCGCACCGTGCCCACCGACTGACCGATGGTTTCCGGCAGCGCGACCGAGGTGGTCTCGTGGCACATGTTGGAGCTGTCGGGGAGGTTGTTGTTGCCGTAGATGCGGGCAAACAGCTGGTACATGTACGAGGTTTCGAGCGAGGCGCGGCCCGATGTGTAGAAGACCGTGCGCTTCGGATCGCGGCTGCGGATGGCGGCGAGTTCGCGCCCGATCTCGGCCATGGCTTCGGGCCAGTCCACTGCCTCGTAGCGGTCGGTCCCGGGATTGTAGCGCAGCGGCTGGGTCAGCCTGCCTTCGTTCTCGAGATCATGGTCGCTCCAGGTGCGCAACTCGGTCAGGGTGTGGCGGACGAAGAACTCGGGCGTGGTGCGCTTGCTGGTGATCTCGAAGAAGGTCGCCTTGGCGCCGTTCTCGCAGAATTCCGCCGGATGGGGCGGGTGCGGCTTGGCCCAGGCGCAGCTCACGCACATGAAGCCATCGGGCTTGTTCTGCTTGGCGAGTTCGGCGGCGGAGCTGGGCACCCCCTGCTGGAACATGTGCCGGGTCACCGACTGCATCGAGCCCCAGCCGCCGGCTGGTCCGGTGTACGCCTTGATCTTTTCCTTGCGCGCCATGCCTTGCCTCCCCTTTGCGAGGCTGAATGCGAGCTTGTGGGTTCCGTTCCACGCCGGCCGCCTGCAACCCGGTTCTCCGGGTTCCGCCCCCTGCGGCAATATCGCCCGGCATGCTTAAGTGCCGCTTAATCGCTGGGCGCTAGGGTGCGGCACCCTTCCTCTGGACTACCCGTCATGTTCTCCTCCTTCCGTGACGCCAAATCCGCTGGCGTTGCTAAACTCTCCATCAAGTCCCTCCTCCTCAGCCTTGCCATCGTTCCCGTCGCCGCTCTGGTCTCCCTCGCCGGCTATCAGGCGTCCATCGTCATCGGCCAGTACCGCAATCTCGAGCGCGCCCAGCTGGTGCAGCAGATTGCCACCGCCGGCGCGGCGCTGTCGCAGGCCATTCCGGCCGAACAACTGACGCAGAACCAGGCGGAGGTGCCGGCACTGCGCGCGGTCACCGACCAGTTGTTCGAAACCATCGCCACCACTCATGGGCAGATCGTGGCCGCCGGCATTGCCGACGAGACCATCGACCGGCACGTGGCCTTCATCCGCGAAGGTCAGGGACGACTGGTGGCCTTTCGCGCCGATACCGACAATGGTGTTGCCGATACCGACGCGGCGCTCGGGATCCTGCAGCCGATCGCGGCCGCCGGCATCGGCCTTGTCAGCGGCGCGGCCGCCGAAGTGGAGGACCTGCCGCTGTCGCGCTTCATGCAGGGGCTGTACGCCCTGATGCAGACCAGCGACTCCGGCATCATGGAGTCCAATCTCGGTACCGCCTACCTTGCCGAGGGGCAGCTGCCCCCGCCGATGTACGCCTTCGCGCTGCATTCGCGCGACTTGCGGGAGGCCCACGTCGCCGCGCTGGGCTTCCTGCCGCCCAACGTCCTTGCACCCTATCGCGCCTTCCTCTCGAGCCCGGCCGAACAGACCCTGCAGACAGTCCGCGCCGGTCTCTACGCCAACGCGCCCGATGCGGCCGCGCAGTCGGTGACGCCCGCGGCCTGGACCGAGGCGTCGCATCAGCGCACGGACGCCATGGCGGCGTCCATCCAGGCTGCCATCGCCGATCTCGAGGCGCTGGCGCAGACCCGCATGGCCGCCTCGCGCGGCACCATTCTCCAGCTCGGCGCCATCGTCGCGGTGCTGGTGGCGCTGGTGGGCGGGCTGTGCTTCTTTGCCATCCGCAGCATCTCGCGGGCCCTGGGCAGCATCTCCGGCCGCATGGCGAGCCTGGCCGAGGGCGACATCACCAGCCCCATCCCGTTCGGCGAGCGCCGCGACGAGATCGGCGACATGGCCCGGGCGGTGGAGGTGTTCCGCCAGAACCGCGAGCAGGTCGAGCGGCTCGACAGCGACCGCGAGGCCGCCCGTCAGCTCGAGGCCGACGAACAGGCGCTGCGCAACGACCTGCAAGGCGAGGTCGGGCGGGTGGTTTCTGCTGCCGTGGCCGGCGATTTCACCGCCCGCATTTCCCAGCAGTATGGCAAGGCCGAGCTCGACGAGATGGCCGCTTCGGTCAACCACCTGATGGAGACGGTCGATCTCGGCATCACCGAAACCGCCGAGGTGCTGTCCGCCATCGCCAATGCCGACCTGACGCAGCGCATGCGCGGGCAGTATCGCGGCGCCTTCGAGCGGCTCAAGACCGACACCAATGCCATGGCCGACAAGTACAGCGACATCGTCGCCCAGTTGCGGTCCGCATCGGCCGGGCTCAAGACCGCCACCGGCGAAATCCTTTCGGGGGCCAATGATCTCAGCGAGCGCACCACCCGTCAGGCGGCAGCGATCGAGCAGACCTCTGCGGCCATGGACCAGCTGTCCGGCACCGTCACCGAAAATGCCGGCAAGATCGACCAGGCCGCGACTCGCACCCGCATGGCGGCGCAGCTCGCCAATGAGGGCGGTCAGGTAATGACCGATGCCAACCGGGCCATGGATCGGATCACCCAGTCCTCAGGCAAGATCAGCAACATCATCGGGCTGATCGACGACATCGCCTTCCAGACCAACCTGCTGGCGCTGAACGCCTCGGTGGAAGCGGCCCGCGCCGGTGAAGCTGGCAAGGGCTTTGCCGTGGTGGCGGTGGAAGTGCGGCGCCTGGCGCAGTCGGCGGCGCAGGCTTCGGCCGAGGTCAAGCAACTGATCGAGCAGAGCGCCCAAGAGGTGAGTGGCGGGTCCAAGCTGGTGTCGCTGGCGGCGGAGAAGCTGCAGGCCATCCTGCAGACCGTCGAGGAGAACAACGAGCTGATGAAGGCGGTTGCCAGCGCCAGCGGCGAGCAGACCGCAGCCATTTCGGAAGTCTCCACCGCCGTGCGCCAGATGGACGAGATGACCCAGCACAACGCTGCGCTGGTGGAAGAAACCAACGCGGCCCTCGAACAGACCGAGGCGCAGGCCGAGGGTCTGGACCGGATCGTCTCCATCTTCCGCGTCGACGGCCGTGCCGCCGCCCCGCAGATGCAGCCGGCGAGGGAAACCCCCGCCCCGCGCGGCATCAACGGTTTGCAGGAAAAGGTAAAGGGCGCCGCCCGCGCCTATCTCAGCCGCGGCAATGCCGCGCTCAAGGACGAGGACTGGAACGAGTTCTGAGGGCTGCCCAACCGCGGTCGAGCTTTGAACGGCAGGCCTCGTGCCTGCCGTTTGCTATTCCGCCGCCGCTTGCGGCTCCTGGCGCAGGATTCTCTCCATCGCCTTGCCCCGGGCGAGTTCGTCGACCAGCTTGTCCAGGTAGCGGATCTCGCGCATCAGCGGCTCCTCGATCTCTTCGACCCTGACGCCGCAGACGACGCCGGTGATCAGCGATCGGGCCGGGTTGAGCCGGGGCGCCCGGGCGAAGAAATCCTCGAAGCTGGCGCCGAACTGCGCTTCCAGCTGCTGCTGATCATAGCCGGTCAGCCAGCGGATGATCGTGTCGACCTCGTCCCTCGTGCGGCCCTTCCGCTCCGCCTTGGCGACGTAGAGCGGATAAACGCTGCCGAAGCTCATGGCGTAGATCCGGTGAGCCATTCGGTGTCCCTCCCATGTCCGCTGATCCTAGGCCACAAGGCGAATGGCCGCCAGATTTACCCTCCGTTTACCGAACCGGGGGTCAGGGGGTTCCCCGCCGGCGGAGCACGCGTTGACCTGCACGCAGCCCTACCCGGAGGATTCGGATGAAGTTGAGGTCTTTGCTCTCGCTGGTGCTGGCGCTGGTGCTGTGTGCGGGGCTGGTCACCCTGTCCTGGCTGTTCCAGTCGGGACTGCGTGCCTACAGTGTCGCCACCTCGGAACGGGCCGTGCATGTGCGCACCGAGGCGCTTGGTGCCTTCCTGACCCGGGCGCTGTTCGAGGAATGGCAGCGGGTGGAGCGGGCCGCCGATCGTATCTCCGGGGAGTACGATCCTGCTCTGGCCGAGGCGACAATCGCCGGCCTCGAGCCCAACATCGACAAGGTCACCTGGATCGGCATCGCCGACCGCAACGGCAGGGTGCTGGCTGCGAGTGAGGGCCTGCTGGAAGGCGAGAATGTCGCCCAAAGACCCTGGTTCCAACAGGGTCTGGCGGGACCCTTTGCAGGAGATGTCCACGAGGCGGTGTTGCTGGCCAAGGTGCTCGAGAGCAACAATGACGATCCGATCCGCTTCGTCGATTTCTCCGCGCCGATTCTGGACGAGCGCGGGCAGGTGGCGGGAGTGCTCGGCGCGCACCTGAACTGGGCCTGGGTCGAGCAACTGGTCGGGGAAGCGGCAGGGCGCCTGCGGCTCGATGCGTTCATCCTCAACCGCGCTGGCACCGTGATCCTGCAGACCGACCCCACGGTCGCCGACGTGTCCCGGCTCCGCAGCTTCCGCGCCGCATCGCTCGGAGTGCAGGCCACCGAAAACGAGGTCTGGCCGGACGGGGAAACCTACTTTGCCACCACCTTGCCCCAGTTCACCTACCAGTCGCTGCCATCCTTCGGCTGGAGCATGGTGGCGCGACTGGATCCCGCTTATGTACAGGGGGCCGAAACCGCCTTCCGCACGCAGATGCTGCTTACCGGGGCCGGTGTGTTCCTGCTGGTGCTGGCGCTGTTCGCGGCGATCACCGCCATCCTGCTGCGTCCGCTGCGCACCCTGGCTGAAAACCTTCTGCGGCTTGCCCGCGGCGAGCCGACACCTTTCGTGCGCGAGCATCGGCGCTTCCGGGAGGCGACGATCCTGTCGGATGCCATCGCCCTGCTGCAGTCGCGCGGCGCTCCCGAAACCCACCGGGGATCAGCGGACAGTTCCCGCGATGACGCGCCTCAATAGCCCGGCGCCGAGCCCCGCGGCCGCCACTCCGGCGGTGCCGGGCGCGCCGGTCTGGGTGTGAAGCTTCTCGATCAGGTCTTCACGCTGGTCGGCGGTGAGGGTGATCCGGGCGTCGAGAGCGGCATTGAGGGAGAGGGTGACCTCGGCCGGCACCTCGCCGACGCCGGGCACCACGCAGGTGAACCGGGTCCCCACCGGCAGGGCCAGACCGCGCAGGCGCAGGGCTTCGGCATGGATGTCGGTGAGCCACACCCTTCGGCTCACGCCATCCACCAGCACATCGACCTGCTCGGGGTGGGAGCGGAGGATAGACGCTGTTCGCGGCAGCTCGATGCACACCAGCATGGTGCCGGCGAGCACCAGCAGGTTGTAGAGCGTCCAGAACAGAATGACGATCTTGCCCTCGCCGGCGTGGGCGTCAAACAGGTAGTCCGACGTCAGCCCGATCAGCAGGCCACCGACCGTCAGGATGAAGGCTGCCAGAAACCGCCGCATGATCGGCCACTGGATCACGATGCGGTCGCGGTCGCCGCCCTTCATGGTCACCTTGAAGGCGTGCCCGTGCGGCTTGACCAGACCTGTGACCGCCGACCGGCTGATCTCCCAGGCTCCCACCAGCTGGCTGATGTCGTTGACGATCGGCACGAACATGCCGATCGACACGAAGTTCAGGAACACCATGGTGGCGAGATAATAGGGACCGAAATAGCTGATGACGTCGTAGAGCGGCGCGTCCACGACGGTGACGCCGAAATACCAGTAGAGCAGCGGGTAGGCGATGCAGGCGATCTTGAACGGAAACGTGGTCAGCCAGTAGAGGCAGGAATCCAGCACGCTCCAGCGGTCGCGGAAGCGCAGCGGCTCCCGACTGAAGGGGCCTGCGGGGCTGCGCACGATCTGCATCAGCCCCAGGCACCAGCGTGAACGCTGGGTGATGTATTCATTGAGCCCCTCGGGAGCCAGGCCCTCGCTCAGCGGCTCGTTCAGATAGGCCGTGGAATAGCCCTTCATCTTGAGAACCGACGTCAGCATGTAGTCTTCGGTGACGCTTGAGGTAGGGAAATCCCCGATCGCCTCCAGCGCCGTCCAGCGGACAATGGAGGAGGTGCCGCAGCACACGGCGATGTCCCAGCCGTCCCGCGCCGGCTGCATGTAGTCAAAGAAGAAGCGCTGCTCGTCCGGATAGGACCGGCTGATCCCCAGATTGTGCTGGATGGGGTCGGGGTTGAAGAAGTGCTGCGGGGTCTGGACGAGGCCGATGGTCTCATCGGCGAACAGCGCCAGCGTCCGGGCGAGAAAGTCGCGATGGGGGACGAAGTCCGCATCTAGGACGGCGACGAAGTCCGGCTCCTCGCCCCGCCGCCGGAGTTCGTGCAGGAAGTGGTTTATGT
>JAEZFJ010000246.1 GCA_023437755.1 Pseudomonadota bacterium | reverse complement strand
AACGACGTCGTCTTCACCTGGAACGGCACCACCTCGGGCGTGCGCGTGCCGAACGCCGACTGGATCCCGGCGGACCGCCAGGGCCTCCCCATCTGCGACGCGACCTCGGCCGCCTTCGCGCAGAACCTCGCCTTCCAGAAGCTCGACGTCGTCACCTTCTCCTGGCAGAAGGCGCTGGGCGGGGAGGCGGCTCATGGCGTGCTGATCCTCAGCCCCCGTGCCGTCGAGCGGCTCGAGACCTTCAAGCCGGATCGTCCGCTGCCGAAGATCTTCCGCCTCACCAAGGGCGGCAAGCTGCTCGAGGAAGTGTTTCAGGCAGCGACCATCAACACGCCTTCGATGCTGTGCATCGAGGACGCCATTGACGCGATGGAGTGGGGCAAGTCGATCGGGGGCCTCCAAGCCATGCGGGCTCGCGCCGATGCGAACTTCAAGGTGCTCGCCGACTGGGTGTCGCGTACGCCGTGGGTGGAATTCCTGGCCAAGAACCCGGCCAACCGCTCCAACACCTCGGTATGCCTGTCGATCGTCGATCCGGCGATCACCGCCCTTGACGATGCGGCGCAGGCGGCGTTCGCCAAGGCCATGGTGTCGCGGCTCGACAAGGCCGGCGTGGCCTATGACATCGGCGCCTACAAGGATGCTCCCTCGGGACTGCGCATCTGGGCTGGTTCGACCGTCGAGACCTCCGACCTCGAGGCGTTGACGCCGTGGCTCGACTGGGCCTTTGCCGAAGAGCTCAAGGCGCTCAGGGCTGCTGCCTGATCCATGCTGCCCCGCCTCGAGCGGGGCGCTCCCCTCAATTCATGCGGCTTTGCAGGTCCTGGCCGCTGCCGCAGCCATATCAGGAGGGCGACATGCCCAAGGTTCTCGTTTCCGACAAGCTCAGCCCGACCGCCGTCCAGATCTTCAAGGACAATGGGGTCGACGTCGACTACCTGCCCGCCCTCGGCAAGGACAAGGACAAGCTGTTCGAAGTCATCGGCCAGTATGACGGCCTCGCCATCCGCTCGGCCACCAAGGTCACCGAGAAGATCCTCTCGGCTGCCACGAATCTCAAGGTGATCGGCCGCGCCGGCATTGGTGTCGACAATGTCGACATTCCGGCCGCTACGAAGAAGGGCATCATCGTGATGAACACGCCCTTCGGCAACTCCATCACCACGGCCGAACACGCTATTGCCATGATGATGGCACTGGCCCGCCAACTGCCGGAGGCCGATGCCTCGACCCGCGCGTCGAAGTGGGAGAAGAACCGCTTCATGGGCGTGGAAGTCACCAACAAGACCCTTGGCCTGATCGGCGCCGGCAATATCGGCTCGATCGTTGCCGATCGCGCCATCGGCCTGAAGATGAAGGTCATTGCCTTCGACCCGTTCCTGTCGCCGGAGCGCGCGCAGACCCTGGGCGTCGAGAAGGTCGAACTGGATGAGCTTCTTGCCCGCGCCGACTTTATCACCCTCCACACGCCGCTGATCGAAGCGACCCGCAACATCATCAACGCCGACGCGCTGGCCAAGACCAAGAAGGGCGTGCGCATCATCAACTGCGCGCGCGGTGGGCTGATCGACGAAGCCGCGCTCTACGAGGCGCTGAAGTCCGGCCATGTTGCCGGTGCGGCGCTCGACGTGTTCCTCGAGGAGCCGGCGACCAACAACCCGCTGTTCGAACTTCCCAATGTCATCTGCACCCCGCATCTGGGCGCCTCGACCGCCGAAGCGCAGGAGAACGTGGCGCTGCAGGTCGCCGAGCAGATCTCGGCTTATCTGATGACCGGCGAGATCACCAACGCGCTGAACTTCCCTTCGATTTCCGCCGAGGAAGCGCCGCTGATCACGCCGTGGGTGAAGCTTGCCGAAGCGCTCGGCTCGTTTGCCGGTCAGCTGACCGAAACGGCCATCAAGGGCATCAAGATCGAGTTCGAGGGAACACCCGCCGGGCTCAACATCCGCCCCATGGTCGCGGCAGCAATCAATGGTGTGCTGAAGCCGTCGCTTGGCGATATCAACATGGTCTCAGCGCCGCAGATCGCCAAGGACCGTGGCATCACCGTTGAAACGACCACCCGTGACCAGCAGGGCGCCTACGAGGGTTATATCCGCCTCACCGTAACCACCGAGCGTCAGGAGCGGGGCATCGCCGGCACGCTGTTCGCCAACGGCAAGCCGCGCATCATCCAGGTCAAGTCCATCAACATGGAGGCCGAGCTGTCCCCGTCGATGCTCTATGTCACCAACGAGGACAAGCCGGGCCATATCGGACGTCTCGGCACGCTGCTCGGTACGCTGGGCATCAACATCGCCAACTTCAACCTCGGCCGCGCCGATGTGGGAGGCGATGCGATTGCCCTCGTGTCCATCGATGGCACGTTGACCGAACCACAACTGGCCGAGATCGCTGCGCTCGATGGCGTCAAGCAGGCTAAGGCGCTTCGCTTCTAAGACGATATCGCCGGGGGTGCTGAGGCGCTCCCGGCGATCGATGCTCCGGCGCTAACCGCGCCGCGCCGCCCATTCCGCCAGCACTATGCCGCTGACAATGATCATCGCGGCGATGAAGTGGTAGAGCTCCAGCTGTTCGCCCAGGATCAGCACCGAACCGAGGGTGCCGAATACCGGGATCAGGTTATGGCTGGGCGCAGCGCGGTTGGCGCCCAGCAGTTCGACGCCCCGGGCATAGGCCACCTGGCTGAACATCGATGGGAAGATCGCCACATAGGCGATCACGGCCCAGGCCGTCGGTGAGGCGCTGGCGAGCGCCGTGGCCGTGCCGAGACCACCGCCGAACAGCCCCAGCATGATCACGCCGGTTATCGCCGCCCCCGCGAACGAAAGCGCCATGAAGCTCATGATGTGCATCTTGGGGCGGAAGCGGAGCGCCAGCGTGTAGCCGGTATAGGCGAGACAGGCGAGAATGACGAAGCCGTCACCGACATTCACGTCCAGGGTCAAAATTCGGGTAGCATCGCCATGGGTGGCAGTCAGGATCACGCCGAAAATGGCGAGCAGGACGCCCACAATCTGCAGCGGCCGCGCCCGGACGCGGAAGACGATGAAGTTGGCTCCCAGAATCAGCATGGGCAGTGAGCCCTGCTCGATGGCCGAGTTCACCCCGCTCGTGGTCTGCAGGCCGATATAGAGAAACACGTTGAACAGCGCGTAGCCGACGGCGCCATAAGCCATCAGCAGCGGCCAGGTTCGCCTGATCACCGGCCAGTCGGCGCCGAGAAAGCGCCAAGCGAACGGCAGGATCACCGCGGTCGCCAGCACGCAGCGGCTGGCCAGCAACAGATACGGGTCGATCTCCCCGACGACGAGCTTGGCCGCCACGACATTGCCACCCCAAAACAGCGGGGCCAGCACCAGCAGCAGATAGGGTTGATCGAGCAGGCGGGCGTAAATGCCGCGATTTCCGACTTCGAGCGGCTTTGTCATCGTCGCCTTGGTGATGTAAGGACAAGCGGACTTAGCAGTTATTCGGTCGCAATCAAACGCCAACCAAAGGCGGCCGGGAGGACGGACGTCCAAGAATCAGTGGCAGTTCGGGGCCGTAGGTGCCGGGCTGGTCGCGTCACGCCGAACGGTTGAGAGGGACTAGGTAATGGCGAATGTGGTTGTCGTCGGCTCGCAGTGGGGCGACGAGGGCAAGGGCAAGATCGTGGACTGGCTCTCGGAGCGCGCCGACGTGGTGGTGCGCT
>JAEZFJ010000139.1 GCA_023437755.1 Pseudomonadota bacterium | reverse complement strand
CGGCCGGTCTGGGGCTCGCCGCAGCGGCGGCCTGCGCCTATGTCCTCCTCCATCGCTGGCTGGGACGCCCGTTTGGCGGCGCCGAAGGCCATCCCATGTTCTGGATCAAGCTGGTCTACACTCTGGCCCTGGGCGTCGCCGGTGCGGCTGCGGCGCCGGCACTGGCGCGCCCGGACGGCCGCATCGGCTGGCCTTTCATCGGCGCTGGTCTCGTGGTGCTGCTAGCCCTTGGCGGTGGCGCGCTCGCCTGGTCGGCCACGAACTGGAACATGGTCACGTTGATGGGTGAGACCGCCATGGTGTGCCCATGGCTGATTGCGCTCACCGGCATGCCGATCCTGGTGTCCCTGCTTGTCGCGCTGCGCAGCATGGCCCCACGCTCCCCGGCAAGGGCCGGGCTTGCCGCCGGACTGGCGGCAGGTGGCTTGGGGGCTATGGTCTATGCGTTCTACTGCGGCGAAACCGGCCTGACGTTCATGGCCGTGTGGTACACCGCCGGCATGGCGCTGACGGCGGTGGCTGGCCTCGTCCTCGGCAGGCTGCTGCTGCGCTGGTAGACAGTGAAGGCGGCCGGAGCAGGCACTGCCCCGGCCATCGTGATTTATTCGTCGCGCGCTGCCCAGTTGAGGCCGCGGCGCATGATCGTTGCCATGTTGGTGTTCTCGAATTCCTTGGCGCGGTGGCCCAGGGTCATGTGGAACACGCGGCCGGTGCCATAGCGGTGCTTCCAGACCACCGGCATCACCACGCCGTCGATCCAGGACGCGTGCTCACCGGTGAAAGTGGTCGTCGCCAGCACTTCGATGGAGGGGTCGACATGCATGTAGTACTGCTCGGACGTGTACGGGAACGACTTGATCCCCGCCATGATCGGATCGTCCGGCTTGGCCACGTCGACGGTGTAGTCGATGATGTTCCCCGGGTGCGCCACCCACTGGCCGCCGACCATGAACTGGTAGTCGACCGAGGCGCGGAAGGCATCGCTCTTGCCGCCATGGGCCGGCCAGGCCAACGCCGCTCTGCACGGCCTTGGTCAGGTTCTCGACCTCTTCCTTCTCGATCTTGCTCATCGTGTAGATCGGCACAATCAGCGACAGGTCGTGGATGGACGGGTCGGCGAAGGCGCTCGTCTCCGTTGCGGTGCGCACCGAAAACCCGTCTTCGTGCAGCCAGCGCCGGTAGATGGCGGCGCATTCTTCCGGGTCATGGCCGGACCAGCCACCATAGACGATCAACGCACTTTTCATGAGACTCTCCGCAAATCAGGCGGCGCGGAGATTACCCGACTGGCAACCGATTGGAACCCCGTTTAGCCAACCGCGCCAGCATGCCCCACCTCACTGGCGTAGTGCTGCTCGAGGCAAAGGCCCAACTGCGCAGCACCATGAAGTTGATGCCCGCGGTCAGCGCCACCACCAGAATGGCAGCCGCAACTGGCGGCAGGTGCAGGGTGCCGTAGATCACGAAGGAAAACAGTGCCGCCAGCACCAGAGCCATCAACTGCACGCAAACGTACCGCGGCAGCGCCCGACGATGCGCTGCTTCGGAGCGGAACGAAAAGCGCCGGTGCAGCAGGTAGATCGGCAGGATGGTCGTGGCATAGCAGCATGCGTTCACTTGCCACTCGGCAAAGGGCAGCAGCGCCACGGCCACACTGGACAGAAACACGAACAGCACCGAACCGAAGCCTCCGATCAGCACGAAGCTGACCAGGCTCTCGGACGGCTTTGAAGTCTCCGGCACGTCCGGCATCAGACTGGCAAGGGCGGCGCTCATGAACTCAATTCCGTTTTGCACCACCGTTCTACCGCGAACCGTGTTGCAGGCCTGTTACGAACTTATCCGCCGCACAGCCACACTTGCCGGATGGTTGAGCAGCCGTGAAGAGCCGCCGCTGCATGGCAGCCGTGATTTTGACCGCACGGTCCACTATCACCCGTCACAAAACGCTGCTTAACTCGTCGCAGGCTGCGCTCGGCACAGCCGCGGTGGGTGGAGGCCCGCCCGATCGAACCGCCCTTTTGGCAAAGAACAGGGACAACAGGGATGAAGAAACTGCTTCTCAGCGCCTCCGCGCTGACACTCCTCGCCGGCTTCACCGGTGCGGCTCACGCGGAGTACACGCTCAATATTCTGCACATCAACGACTTCCACTCGCGCTTCGATCCGATCACCGGCACGGACTCCAACTGTGACGCCGAAACGGACGCGACCGGCGAGTGCTTCGGCGGCATTGCCCGGTTGAAGACCATCATCGACGACACCCGCGGCCAGTACGAGGCCGAAGATGCCAACGTGCTGCTGCTGTCCGCCGGCGACAACTTCCAGGGTTCCCTCTACTACACCACCTACAAGTCCAAGGTGGTCTCGGACTTCTTCAACCAGATGGGCTTCGACGTGGTCGCCACCGGCAACCATGAGTTCGACGATGGCCCCGAGGAGTTTCTGAAGTTCATCGAAGCAGCCGAGTTCCCGATCATCGGCGGCAATTTCGACGTCACCCGTGACGAGAACCTCCGCGGCAAGATCAAGGGCTCGATCGTCGTCGAAATTGGCGGCGAGAAGATCGGCATCATCGGCGCCACGACCGAGGACACACCCGAGATTGCCTCCCCGGGCCCGAACATCGAGTTCACCGATGTGATCCAGTACGTCCGCGGCGCCTCCGAAGCGCTTGATGCGGCCGGCGTCGACAAGATCATCCTGCTCAGCCACATCGGCTACACCGTTGACCAGGAAGTCGCGGCTGCCCTGCCGCTGGTCGACGTGATCGTCGGCGGTCACAGCCCCACCCTCCTCTCCAACACGGCCGAAGGCGCCGCCGGCCCCTACCCGACCATGGTCACCAACCCCGATGGGATAGAAGTGCCGGTGGTGCAAGCCAACCAGTACGGCAAGTACCTGGGCGACATCTCGATCACGTGGGACGACAATGGCGTTGTCACCAGCGCCGAAGGCGAGCCCTACCTGATCGACGCCTCGGTTATCGCCAACGAGGACTTCACCGGCCAGCTCGCTGACCTGGCCGCCCCCATCGAAGAAGCCATGGGCGTCGTCATCGGAACGACCACCGAGAACATCGAGGGCTCGCGCGAAGTCTGCCGCGTGAAGGAGTGCTCGATGGGCAACCTGCTGGCTGATGCTATCCTGGACCGCGTGGTCGACCAGGGTGCGACTATCGCTTTCCAGAACGGCGGCGGCATTCGCGCTTCCATCGATGCGGGCGAGATCACGGTCGGTGAGGTAATCACCGTCCTGCCGTTCTCGAACACGCTGGCCACCGTGCAGATCAGCGGTGCCGATGTTATCGAAGCTCTCGAAAACGGCGTCAGCGATGTCGAGAACGGCGCCGGGCGCTTCGCCCAGGTTGCTGGTCTCAAATACAGCTACACGCTGTCCAAGCCGGCCGGAGAGCGCGTCAGCGACGTGCTGGTGAAGGGTGAAGGCGACGAGTGGGTGCCGATCGATGAGGAGGCGACCTACACCATTGTCACCAACAACTATGTCCGCGGCGGCGGCGACGGTTACGGAACCTTCGCCGAAGGCGAGAACCCCTACGACTTCGGCCCGCCGCTGGAGCAGGTGGTCGCGGACTACATTGCCAAGCTCGGGGGCGAATACACCCCCTACACCGACGGCCGCATCACAATCATCGAGTGATCGCCCGGCAGGGAGAAACAGGAAGGGCGCCCAGCGGGCGCCCTTTTCTTTACCGGCTTTCTGGCCGATCAGGCGCGGCGCCGGGCGACTGCACCCCAGATCAGCAGGATGATTACGGCACCCACGATCGCGCCGATAAAGCCGGCGCCGTCATTCTCGCCATAGAGTCCGATCGCCTGGCCGAGCCAGGTGGCTACGACGGACCCAACGACGCCCAGTATGGTGGTGAGGATGAAGCCGCGCGGTTCCTTGTCACCGGGCACGACGAAGCGGGCGATCAGCCCTGCAAAGAAACCGACGATGATGGCCCAGATAATACTCATTGCTGACGCTCCTTGAGTTGACACGCGATCAATTCGGAAACGCCCGAAGCGGTTGCACGCATTGGACCGTTCCCACCCCCACCCACCCTCCCCCTGAAGGGGGAGGAAAGATCGAGTTTGTCCCGGCCTCCCAACACTATAGGTCCCTCCCTCGCTGGCGGGGGAGGTTAGGTGGGGCTACCCGCACCCAAATCTATCCCGCTTATCCCCACGCCAAAAACCTGCGCTACTCTCTCCCCATCGCCCCGCTAGAGCGCGATCATGACGTGTGAAGGGCGGGGAGGCAGTCGGGGGAGCATGGGTCGCCAGGCTCCGGCATGGATGTCGACAACCAGCCAGGCGGTCCGGCCGCCAAGGTCCGCAAGGGCCGGCTGCTCGAGGCGTGTGCAAAAATCCCGGCGTGGTGGCGAGACCGGCGTCTCACTTCCTTACCCTTGTACTCCGAGGCCCCGGTCTCGCCGCCACCGCTCAGCCTGATCCGGGTCGCGCCGGAGGCACAGTCATGCTCAAAAGCGTGCAAAACCGCGTGTTTCGGTCCCATCGACGGCCTAACCGCTATACTGCTTTCCTGATTCGTTCCCTCGGGAAAGCAACCTCATGTCAGACGAGACCGATACCCTCCCACCGCCCGACGACCAGCGCGTCGTCGACCTTAAGGAGGCGCTGGAGGAGCGGTATCTGAGCTATGCCCTCTCCACCATCACGCAGCGCGCGCTGCCGGATGCGCGCGACGGGTTGAAGCCGGTGCATCGCCGCATCATTCATGCCATGCGGCTGCTCCACCTCGAGCCGAACCAGGGCTACAAGAAGTCCGCCCGTATCGTCGGCGACGTGATTGGTAAGTTCCACCCGCATGGCGACCAGTCGATCTACGACGCCCTCGTCCGCCTCGCGCAGGATTTCGCCCTGCGCTATCCACTCGTGGACGGTCAGGGCAATTTCGGCAACATCGACGGCGATGGCGCCGCGGCCATGCGCTACACCGAGTCGCGCATGACCGATGTTGCCATGCGCCTGCTCGAGGGCATCACCGAGAACGCCATCGACTTCAAGCC
>JAEZFJ010000130.1 GCA_023437755.1 Pseudomonadota bacterium | reverse complement strand
AGGCAGCGCCCGAGACCATGCCGGCTTTGTTCAGGTCGGCCCAGACCGCCGGCAGGTCCTCCTTCTTGACCCCCAGCAGGTCGATGCGCTGGCCGCCCGTGACCTTGATAGTGGGAACGT
Organism: Pseudomonadota bacterium; assembly: GCA_023437755.1. Lineage (GTDB taxonomy): Bacteria > Pseudomonadota > Alphaproteobacteria > Rhizobiales > Devosiaceae > Devosia. Next base: position 2,603 of record JAEZFJ010000130.1, on the reverse strand, counting down.
CGAACTTCTCGGCCACATCGGCGATTGCCCGCAACTCGGCGACATTGGTGATGCCGCCGAACATGCGCGGGACAACGGAATAGGTGCCGTCCTTCTGGATGTTGGCGTGCACCCGCTCGTTGATGAAGCGGGACTGCCCGTCATCCTCGTATTCGCCGGGCCAGGTAGCCACGAGATAATAGTTCAGCGCCGGGCGGCACTTGGCACAGCCGCAACTGGTCTTCCAGCCGAGCTCCTGCATCACCGCCGGGATGGACTTGAGTTCCTGCGCCACGATCAGCCGCCGCACCTCGTCGTGGCCGAGTTCGGTGCAGGGGCACATGGGCTGGATGGCAGCCGGGTTGTAGCTGTCGCCGAGCGTTGCCATCAGCAGCTTCTCGACGAGCCCGGTGCACGAGCCGCAGGAGGCGGAGGCCTTGGTGTGCGCCCGCACATCGTCGAGCGAGGTCAGGCCCTTGCCGGTGATGGCGCTGGTGATGGCCCCCTTGCACACGCCGTTGCAGCCGCAGATTTCCGCTTCCGGCGGTAGCGCCACCACCGCCGCCACTGGATCGGCTGCCACGCCACCGGAATAGCTCTGGCCGTAGATCAGCGTCTCGCGCATCGGCGCCACGTCAACGCCGCGCTTCAACAGGTCAAAGAACCAGGAGCCGTCGGCGGTATCGCCATAGAGCACGGCCCCAAGCACGCGATTGTCCTTGAGGATCACGCGCTTGTAGACGCCCGCCGCGGCGTCGCGCAGCACGATCTCCTCGCGGTCATCGCCCTCGGCGAAGTCGCCAGCCGAATAGAGGCTGACGCCGGTGACCTTGAGCTGGGTCGCGGTCTTGACCGGGGTGAATGCTGCCGCCGCCCCAACCAGCGTTCTGGCGGCAACCTTGGCCATGTCGTAGAGCGGCGCGACCAGGCCATAGACTGTTTGGCGATGCTCCACGCACTCGCCGAGGGCAAGAATGGCAGGGTCCGAGGTCTGCATGGCATCGTCGACGACGATGCCGCGTCCGATCTCGATACCAGCATCGGTCGCGAGACGCGTTTCGGGCCGGATACCGGCGGCCATGACGACGAGATCGGCGGGGTAGACGGTGCCGTCCTCCAGCGCCACGGCTTCCACACGGCCATTGCCCAGGATGGCTTTGGTCTGGGCCTTGCAGTGCACCTTGATGCCGCGGCCTTCGAGCTCGCGGCGCAGCAGGTAGCCGGCGGCGCCGTCAAGCTGGCGCTCCATCAGGTGGCCGGCAAGGTGCAGCACCACCACGTCCATGCCGCGGCCGCGCAGGGCGGCGGCGGCTTCGAGACCGAGAAGCCCCCCGCCGATCACCACCGCCTTGGCATCGGGCCTGGAGGCGGCGGTGACCATGGCCTCGACGTCGTCGAGGTCGCGGAAGGCCCGGACGCCGGGGAGGTCGCGACCGGCGATGGGCAGGATGAAGGGCGCCGAGCCGGTGGCGATCACCAGCCGGTCGTATGGCGTCTCGACGCCGTCGGCGAACACGGTCCTGGCCGCGCGGTCGATCTTGGTGACCGTCTGGCCGAAGCGGGTGCGCACCCCGTGGGTGGCATACCAGTGGGTGTCGTGGGTGACGATCTGCTGGTAGGTCTTCTCGCCCGCCAGCACGGGTGAGAGCATGATTCTGTTGTAGTTTCCGCGCGGTTCAGCCCCGAACAGGGTGACATCGAACCGCTCTGGATCGGCTTCGAACAAGTGTTCCAGCATCCGGCCCGAGGCCATGCCGGCACCGATGACGACGAGTTTTTCCCGCATTCGCTCCACTCAAACGAAAACGCCGCCAACCAGCAGGACCACGTCGGATGACGCGGATCTGAGGTTGGCGGCGTTGCCAAAGCTATGGCGCCCGTCCTTGGACGCTCGGGAAGTTCTTTGCAGGTTCCGTGCCAAACGCGTTGCAGAACGTTACCGCCAGCGCTTTCAACGGGTTAGTTCTGCAGCAATACTGGGAAAGCTCTGGAACGATCCTGCTGCATCGCACAGCAGAAAAGCAAAACGCTCAAACGATGTGCATCAGCGTTGTTGGCGAGCGATGTAGCTGTCGAGCTGGTCAGGGTCGAATTTGGCGCCATCGAAGAAGGCATCCGGCCCCAGCGTCAGCCGGCCGCCGATGGCCCCGACCTCCATTGCCGCAGGGAGGTCTCCTTCGATCTTGCTGCTGGCGCCCGGCACGGCAAAGCCCATGCCCGCAAGAGCGGCGCGGTAGAGGTCCGGCCGGTAGCTGGCGGCAGCACGGGCAGCGTGGTCGGGCGTGTGGGCGACCTGCCCCCAGCGCACCATCTGCGAATAGAACCACAGGGCGTGGCTGACCCAGGGAAAGTTCGCCGCCCGCGAATACGGCACGAAGAACTCGGGGAGGCTCCGTTCCGCGCCTTCGGCGAACTGCAGCCGCCCGGTGATGGCGGGGAGCAGCAGCCCGGCGTCCACACCGAGGCGGTCTTCGCGCGCCAGCATGGCGGCCAGTGCCTCATGGTTGGCCGGGTCCTCGCACCAGCGGGCGGCGCGAGTGACGGCACGCAGGAGCGCAGCCAGGCGCTCGGGATAGCGCTCCGCCCAAGCCAGGCGGGTGCCGAGCACCTTGTCGGGGCTGTTG
>JAEZFJ010000013.1 GCA_023437755.1 Pseudomonadota bacterium | reverse complement strand
CGACTCGGTGCAGAAGAGTTGCGGCTCCTAGACGGGGAACATGCATGATGGGGAAGGTTCGGGGCCCGGTGCTGACAACAGCAGGCATGCTTCTCCTTGGCCTCGGTGGCATAGGCATCGTCCTGCCGTTGCTGCCCACGACACCGTTCTTCATCGCGGCAGCGGCCTGCTTCTCCCGATCTTCCCCTCGATTCGACAAGTGGCTGATCGGCCACCCTGTCCTCGGCCAGCCAGTACGTGCATGGCGGGAGTCCCGTGCCATACCTTGGCAGGCCAAGATCGCGGCCATCGTTGCAATGTCTTGCAGCTTCGCAGCGCTATTGGTTGCCGGCAGCGACCACCCGGCTCTTCTGGTGGTGGTCGGAGCCGTTCTGGTGGCCAGTGCGGCCTTCATCCTCTCTCGTCCTACGCGGCGTTAGTCCGGTGGCCTTCGACAGCCGGTCGCACAGGCCAAGTCCCTCATAGCGGCTGCCGTTTACTGCATTTTGGTCGTGTACGGGGCTGTTTGACACGGAGCAAAGACCGGCTGGCGGCAATGGGCAACAAGGGGCCACCGACCGGCGCACGGATGCGCCCGGACCAAGGAGAAGAAAATGAAGACCCTCGGGATTGCTGCCGTTGTTGCACTGCTCATCGGCGCAGCACCGGCCTATGCCGCCAATGTCGAAGTCAAGATGCTGAACAAGGGCGCCGACGGCCCCATGGTCTTCGAGCCGGCACTGATCGAAATCGCTCCCGGCGATACCGTGACCTTCGTTGCAACGGACAAGGGGCACAATGCCGAAAGCATCAAGGAGATGATGCCGGAGGGTGCCGAGACCTTCAAGGGCGCCATGGGCAAGGATGTGGCCTTCACCTTCACCCAGGAAGGGGTCTACGGCATCAAGTGCGCGCCGCATCTCGGGATGGGCATGGTTGCCGCCGTGGTGGTGGGTGCGCCCACCAATCTCGACGCCGCCAAGGCGGTGACGCTGCCTGGCAAGGCCAAGGACCGCATGGCGGCTGCACTGGACGCCGTTGCGCAGTAACGGCAAGCTGGCCCGGGTGGCCCGTCCACCCGGGCTTTTTGTTGAACACCGGAATTCGACATGGACGATTTCGCCGCCTGGGCGCCATTCGGCACCGCGCTTGTCGCCTTCCTTGCCTCCCATGCCATTCCCGCGCGACCCGCGGTGCGCCGCCGGCTTACCGCGCTTCTGGGCGACCGGCTGTATCTGGCGCTCTACTCGGTGCTGTCGATCGTCCTGCTGGTCTGGCTGGTCCACGCGGCAGCCGGCGCGCCCTTTGTCGAACTGTGGAGCTTCGCCAACTGGCAGCGCCACGTACCCGCCCTGATGGTTCCGATCGCCTTTGCCATCGGTGCCGCGGGGCTGTTCTCGCCCAACCCCTTGTCGATGTCGGCGGCGCGCCGTCCCTTCGAAGAGAGCCGTCCCGGCGTGGTCGCGCTGACCCGCCACCCGGTGCTGATGGCGCTGGCGCTGTGGACCGGCTCGCACCTGGTGCCCAATGGCGACCTGTCGCACGTGATCCTGTTCGGCACCTTCCTCCTGCTGTCGGTCGGCGGCATGTTCATCCTCGACCGACGGGCGCGGCGCCGTCTTGGCGAGGCGGAATGGACCGTGCTGGCGCGCCGCTACCCGATGCTGCAATGGCCGCGCGGCCGCTGGCTCGACCGCCGCACCGTGCTGCTGGGCCTTGCCGGCGTGCTGTTCGCCGTCGCTTTCGCCCTGCTGCATGAAATCATCATCGGCGTGCCGGCGCTCGCCTCCTGAGCGGCACGCGTTCCGGTCAACGTTCGAGCCAGTCGGCAAGACCCTCGAGTGTCTGCAGCCCGTATTCCACCGCGCCGAAGGCGATGACCTGCTGCCGGCGTTCGCGGCTGGGGTGCAACTGGCGCATGGTCAGCACCGTCTTGCCGTCGGCCTGCTCGTCGAAGCTCACGGTCATGTGGAAGCGCTCGGGATCGTCGGGGGCCCCGCTGCCGTAGTCGACGACAATCAGTTCGTCGGGTACGATCTTCAAAAAGCGCATCAGGTTGGGAAAGCGCTGCGGCTGGCCCTCGAAGGTGCCCACCATATCGAAGCGCCACACGCCGCCCTCGAGGATGTCGGCCTCGTGGTTCTCGATGGTGAGGCCGGCTGGCCCGTACCAGCGCGCCAGCGCCTCGGGGTCCGTCCAGGCGGCGAAGACCTTGTGGCGCGGGTGCTTGAACACCTTCACCAGCACGATCTCCCGGTCCATCGACCAGGTCTCAAACAGCTTTTCCATCATCGGTCCCTGCGGTTTCGTCGAGATAGGCTTCCAACCGGTCGAGCCGCTCGGCCCAGCCTCGGCGCTCCGCTTCCATCCAGTTCGCCGCTTCCTCGAAGCGGTTGTGCTCGAGCCGGCACCAGCGGGTGCGGCCCCGCTTCTCGCTGGCGATCAGGCCGCAATCCTCGAGCACCTTCAGATGCTGAGCGAAGGAGGGCAGCGCCATGTCGAACGGCTCGGCCAGGACGCTGACGGGCACCTCCCCCTCCGCCAGCCGCGAGATCACGGCACGCCGCGTCGGATCGCTGAGCGCATGGAAGGCGAGGTCGAGCGGGGAGGAATGGTACGGCATGCGGGGACCCTACGGCAGTCCACTGTGGAGCGTCAACAACAATAAGGTACTTGACTTAGTATCAAGTCCGGCGCATC
>JAEZFJ010000046.1 GCA_023437755.1 Pseudomonadota bacterium | reverse complement strand
GGGCTTCAAGGGCCTGTGCAATGGTGACTACGACCATCTCCCCGAGCAGGCCTTCTATATGGTAGGCACGATTGAGGAGGCGATCGCCAAGGCCGAGAAGCTGGCGGAGGCGGCGTGATCCGGGAATTGGGCAGGGTCAGGGGCTGAGCCACGAGCCACGGTCGGCGCGTGGTGGGGGGCCCATCAGCAGACGGCCACGGCCGCGGAGAGGGAACGGCATGAGCGAAGAATTCGGATCGTGCTGCGCTACGCTCAAGGAAGTGATTACGACCAAGGAGTTCTCGCCACTGGTCGAAGTGGGTGACGACGGCGTTCTGTATATGTCGGTCGGCATCGTCGACAGCGAGAACGAAGACGACGGCATGGTAGACTACCCGGTCTTCTTCTGCCCGTTCTGCGGCACCCAGGTGCAGGAACCGGACGACGAGAAGACCGCATAACGAAGACAGCATGGCGAGCGCGATACCCGTCGGTAGGCGCTCGCCCCACTAACTAGCGACCAGCCAGTAACAGGTTGGGCCAGTAACTAGATTGGAACGGCGAGAGCCATGGCAGGCACTTTCAAGATCGAACTCGTGAGCCCCGAGCGGGTGCTTCTCTCCGGGGAGGCCACCGAGGTCATCGTGCCGGGTCTCGAAGGCGATTTCACCGTCCTTGCCGGCCACGCGCCGGTGATCAGCGCGCTGCGTCCGGGCATTCTCGACATTCAGCAGGGATCGAGCCGCCGCCGCATCTATGTTCGTGGTGGTTTTGCCGAGGTCGATCCGACCCAGCTCACTATCCTCGCGCAGAACCTCGTCGATATCGCCGCTGCTCAGCCAGGTCAGATCGCCGAAGAGGTGCGCATCGCCGAACAGATGCTCGCCACCGCCACTGACGACATGGGCCGTATGCTGGCGAACGACGCCCTTGCCGCTCTCAAGTCGCTCGACGCGCGCGCTGCCGCCTGATCGAGATCAGGCGCGGCCTAACCAGCCTCGAATACGCGTGACGATCCGCGTCGCTTCTGCGCGAACTGCAGCCGTGATCGGCTTCAGTGCACGAAGCACGCGCTCCTTCACCACGCGACCATAGCGCCAGGGCCACGACGCCCGTACCCAGGCGGTCAGCGCCTCCTTCCACGGCATGAAATACCCGTAGGCCCACGCGAACCACGGAATGCGCAGAAGCTGCGCCTCTGTGAGCTGGAAGAACCGCGCGACGATCGCCGTGCCGACCACCTTGGCGCCAATGAAGAGCAGTGTCGCCTCTACCTCGCGCCCCGAGGCGATCAGGAACACGGCGAGCAGCTTCAGCGGCAGAATGAGAATGGATGGTGCGCCGAACACGAGCAGCGCGCCATAAGGCGGCAAGCGCTGGATCCGCGCCTCGATCCACGCGATCGGCTTGAGGCGTGCAAGCTGCGCCAGCGCCGCCGCGAGCGGCCGCCAGCCCCACTCCTCGAAAATGATGATGAGTGCGACGAACGCTTGCAGGACGAGCCGCGCGGCGCTGGCGAGGGCGCCGAGGACGCGCAGCGTCAGCCGCGTGACGCTCGAATTGGCGAAGCGCGGCCCGCGGCTCGGTTGTGGCGGTGGTGTTACAGTCGGCACGCGGTGCGCTCCTGGAGGCAAGCCAGGTTAGCCGAATTCTGTAGTTCGCGCCTCTGGCGCGACGCACCACATCAGAATGCGACCGTCATGACCGCGCGCCGGCCGTTAGGCCGCTCCAAGAAAAGAGGCCCGCGGGATTGCTCCCGCGAGCCTCGTTGCAGTGCCCGTATTGGATGCGATCAGCCGCGCTTGCGGGCCGTCTCGAAGGTGTTCGTGGCGACGCGCGTCGAGATCTCGAAAAGCTCCTTCGTCTGCGCGCCGGCGACCGCGAACTGGCGCTGGAAGAACTCGGCCTGAAGGCGGAGGGCCTCCGGAATCGAGCCGGCGCGGGCGATGGCGCGGGCAGCGTCGAAAGCTGCCTCGGCGTTGACGACCGTGTTGTCCATGATCTTCGTGCCGATCGTCTTGATGCCGGCCTGCGTCGCGAGCGTCAGCTCTTCGGCGGCCTTCACCTGATCCTTCGCGGCCGAGCTGATGTTCTCGAAAGCTTCCTGCGAGCGGGTCACGCCCTGCTCGGCCAGAACCTGGATGTTCTCAGGGATTTTCGCGGCCTTGGCGGCTTCCATGAACTGCTCGGCCTGGCGCGTGAAGTGCTCATTCATCTGACTGCTCCATTTCTCGAATTGTTCGGTTGCATGAGCAGTGGCGGTGCCGGCCCACGCAGGAAATGTTGTCCGCGACCGGTATGTAGGGCGGGATTTTGTGCATTGCAATATGATTGTGCGACGCACCATTACTACTTTAGTCGTAGAGCGGTGAGCGCGGAGGAATTCAGGCGAGGTCGTCGCTGTTGCCCGAGCCCATCAGGATCTCGCGCTTGCCCACGTTGTTCGCCGGACCAACAAGCCCGTCGCGCTCCATGCGATCCATGAGGTCGGCGGCGCGATTGTAGCCGATGGCAAGACGCCGCTGAAGGAAGCTCGTCGAAGCCCGCTGCTCGCGCACGACCAAGGCCACAGCACGGTCGAACAGTTCGTCGGCCTCGTCCTCTGGATCGGTCTCCTCGTCGTCCGGCGCGTGGTCGAGGATGACATCGACATACGCGGGCTCACCCTGGGCGCGCAGGTGATCCGCCACCTGCTGAACCTCGTCATCGGAAACGAACGGCCCGTGGACGCGCATGACCGCGCTGCCAGCACCGGAAAAGAGCATATCGCCCGCGCCGAGGAGTTGTTCGGCACCCTGCTCGTTGAGAATGGTGCGGCTGTCGATCTTCGAGGCGACCTTGAAGCTGATGCGCGTCGGGAAGTTCGCCTTGATCGTGCCGGTAATGACATCGACGCTCGGGCGCTGCGTCGCCATGATGAGATGGATGCCGGCCGCACGCGCCATCTGCGCGAGACGCTGCACGGCGCCTTCCACTTCCTTGCCGGCGACCACCATCAGATCTGCGAACTCATCGACCACGACGACGATGAACGGCATGGGCGTGTAGTCGAGCGGCTCGCTCTCGAACATCGGCTTGCCGGTCTCGGGATGGAAACCCGTCTGCACGCGACGAGCGAGCTTCTCGCCACGCTCGGCGGCGGTGCGCACGCGCGTGTTGAACATTTCGATATTGCGCACGCCGAGCTTGGACATGCGCCGATAGCGCTCCTCCATCTCGCGCACGACCCATTCGAGTGCGCCAGCTGCCTGATGCGGATCCGTAACGACGGGCGTCAGAAGATGTGGAATGCCGTTATAGGCCGAAAGCTCCAGCATCTTAGGATCGATCATAAGGAAGCGGCACGTCTCCGGCGAGTGGCGGTAGAGCAGGGACAGGATAAGCGCATTCACGCCGACCGATTTGCCCGAGCCGGTCGTGCCCGCGATCAGTAGATGCGGCATACGCGCGAGATCGACGACGATCGGATCACCTGAGATGCTCTTGCCGAGCGTGATCGGCAGTTGTGCCTCGCTGGCAATGAACGGCTCGGCCTCGAGCAACTCGCGCAGGAAGACGGACTCGCGCCGCGCATTCGGCAACTCGATGCCGATGGCGTTGCGTCCCGGCACGACGGCAATGCGCGCGGACGCGGCACTCATCGAGCGCGCTATGTCATCGGCCAGCGCGATCACGCGGGCAGATTTCGTACCGCGCGCGGGGACCAGCTCGTAAAGCGTGACGACGGGGCCGGGACGTATGTCCTTGATCTCGCCCTTCACGCCGAAGTCGGCAAGCACGTCCTCGAGCAGGCGGGCATTGCCACGCATGACAGCGTGATTGATCTCGGCGCCCTGCTTGGAAGGCGGCGGACGGCGGAGAATATCGAGCGAGGGGCGCTGGAAACCGCGCGGGCGAGCGGCCCGGCGGCGCGGAGGTGGCGGCGCCGGCCGTGGTGCCGGCTCCGGAATGGGAGGCTCAGGCGCGAATGTAGGTTCGCGTTCCAGGCTCGGCCCACGCTGAGGGCGCCCGCCGGGTGGCGCGAAACGCTCGGCGATGATGCGGCTCTGCTTCTCGGTTGCCGTGTCGAAGGTCGTCGGCGCTTCGTCGTGATCGAGGTGGGGCTGCGGTGCGGACGGCGCGGGTGCGGGCGCGCGATGAGCATCTCTGCGATCGTTAGCCGTAGCATAGCGCATCATCGGGCCAGTCGGCGGCACGAAGTCGGGCTCGTTATAGAAGTCGTGGTGCTCGTCCGGGCGGCGCCAATTGCTGCGCCCAGCCTTGAGACGCTGCGTCAGGCCGCTCATGGCCTCGCCGAAGACGCTCGGCTCAGCGCGTGGATCGCGCTGCCAGAGCAATGCGAACTCGCGCTGCGTGAGGCCGAGCGCAGCGGAGAGCGCACACATGCCGCCAGCAAAGAGCATGAGCCCCGCGACGAGGCCAGCACGCCCGGGATTGATGAGAGCGAAGCCGCTCGAGGCGACCTTCAGCACCATGCCGCCGAACGCACCGCCGAGACTGTGGTGCAGCGGCCAGCTCGATGGCACGGGCAGCGACGCCAGCGCGCCGGCGAGCACCAGCAGGGCGAAAGGCGCGACGATGATCCGCCAGCGCGCATCGATGAGCCGTCGGCGCAGAATGAGCTCGGCGCTCCAGAAGGTCATGATGACCATGCCGAAGATGGCCGCGAGACCGACTGATTGCAGCAGCAGATCGGAGAAGATGGCGCCGAGCGGCCCCATCCAATTGCGCGTGGCGCCGCCTGCCGCGTGGGTCAGGCTCGGGTCCGCGGCCGACCAGGAGATGAGGCTCAGCCAGCCGGCCGCCGTCAGCGCCGCGAGGACGATCCCCGCGAGCCGCCAAAAGCTGCCCTTCAGCCGCTCTTCCAACGGGTGTGGAAGTATCGGCCTCGGCTCATAGCTGGAGCCCTGCAACGCCATGATCCCAAGTTGCTGTTACGCCCCGATAGATACGACACGCTTGAGCGCCTCCCGGATCGTGGCCACATCGTGCACAAGAGCGACACGAATGTACTGTTCCGCCGGATTGACCCCACGTGCATTCGGCTGTGCCAAATAGGCACCCGGAACAACCTTTACACCGCAGCGTTTCCAAAGAGTTACGGTGGCGGGAATAGATCCTCCGAGATGGCTCATATCGAGCCATAGAAAAAAGCCGCCAGCAGGGCGCTTGTAGCCGAAGCGATCCCCTAAAACCTCGTCGCAAACGTCGAATTTGGCCCGGTACGCTTGCCGGATCACGGCCACGTGCTGCTCCTCGCTCCAGACGGCCACGGAGGCATGCTGAACGACGCCCGGCATCTGCGGGGCCGTTAGATTGCGAATCTCGGCGAAGGTTTCGAGGAAATCGGCATCGCCCGCGGCGAATCCCGAGCGCAGACCCGGCAGATTCGACCGCTTGGAGAGCGAGTTGAACACGATGATGTTCTTGAAGCCCTCGGACGTGCGCGCCGCGACCTGCAGGCCACCGATCGGCGGCTCCTTCGTGTAGATCTCCGAGTAGCACTCGTCGAAAAAGAGCATGAAGTTGTATTGGCGCGCGAGAGCGAGCGCCTTGCGGATGTAGTCGGGGCTTGCGACGGCACCCTGCGGATTGGCCGGCGAGCAGAGATAGAAGGCGACCGTGCGCGCGAGAACCTCGGGTTGCTTCTCCAGCTCGTCGAGATCGGGCAGGAAGCCCGTCTCGGCCGTGGCATCCAGGAACACGGGCTCGCAGTTCGCCGCGTACGTCGCGCCGAGATAGGCGTGATACATGGGGTTCGGCAGCAGGACGACCGGACGGCCCTCGACGACCTTGCGCCCGACCGCCGGCAGGATCGCGAAGAACAGCCCCTCACGCGAGCCATTGAGCGGGTGGACATGGCGCAGCGGATCGATCGTGCCCGCAATGCCGTAGCGCCGCTCGATCCAGGCACCAATGGTCTTGCGCAGCTCCTCGCTCGTCCGGATCGGCGGATACTTGGCGAGCGTATCCTTCGCCTCAACCATCCTGTCCGGCACGAAGCTCGGCATGACCTCGCGCGGCTCGCCGACCATCAGCTCGATGGGTGGTGACATCCCCGGCTCCACACCGTCTAGGAGGCGTCGAATGCGGGTAAAGGGCGAGAGGATCACGCCCTGGGCGAGCGCGTGCAGTCCGGTCGGGGCGGCGGTCATGTCATGCAATCCTGATGGTGACGCGGCTCAGTCGGTCATGGCCTGGAGCACCAGGGTGCGAATGAGCTGGCGGTAGCGCAGCCTGATCGGGCCCGGTGCAACGATCATGGAGACGACCGTCATCTGCTCGGCGGGGTCGTTCCAGAAGTACGTGCCGTAGACGCCCGACCAATAGTAGTCGCCGGGCGTGCCGTTCGCCGCCGCAATGCCCTGCTGCTTGCGCACGGCAAAGCCGAGGCCGAAGCCATAGCCGTCAAATGCCGGGTCCATGCTGGCGGCAATGCGATTGACGATTCTGTCGCCGAGATGATCGGACGTCATGAGCGCGACGGTCTTGCGGCCGAGAATGCGCTGACCGTTGCCGACGCCGCCATCGAGCAACATCTGCGTAAAGCGCAGATAGTCCGCCGCAGTCGAAACGCAGCCACCGCCGCCCGACTCCCACTTCGAGAGCTTGCCCGTCGCGTGATGCACGACGAGCGGATCGCCCGTCAGCGGGTCCTTCGGCAGGGAGCGGGCATAGCGCTCGCGCGTGTGGTCGGTGAGCTCGAAGCCCGTATCGGCCATGCCGAGCGGCTGCCACAGGCGCTCGGAGAGGAAGGCGCCGAGGCGCTGTCCCGAAACAGCTTCGATGATGAAGCCGAGAATGTCGGTCGAGAGACCGTACTCCCAGGTCGAGCCCGGCTGGTAAAGCAGCGGCGCCTTGCCGAGCTGGACGAGGAATTCCTCCTTGTCGAGCGTCGCGCTCGTGCCGTGCACGGGGTAGGCGCGATAGGCGGCGCTCGTGCCGCGGTTCTGATACGTGAGGCCCGACGTGTGACGCAGCAGATCCTGCACGGTCATCTCGCGCTCAGCCGGCACCGTCTCGAGCGTATCGCTCGTCGTCGACTTCGCGACCTTCATGCCGGCAAGCTGCGGCAGGAATTTCGAGACGGGATCGCCGAGGAGAAGACGCCCCTCCTCGGCCAGGATCATGATGCCGACCGAAACCATCGGCTTGGTCATGGAGGCAATGGAGAAGACGGCATCGGCCCACATGGGCGTGCCCGCCGTCTTGTCGCGAAAGCCATAGCCTTCGAGCAGCGCGATTCTGCCGCGCCGCGCGATGCCGACAACCGCGCCGGGGATCATGCCCGCTGCTACCTCGCGATCGATCGCCTCGCGAATGCGGCCGAGCCGCCCGACATCGAATCCAAGTTCCGCGGGCGCGGCCCGTTGGAGGACGGTACCGGGGTTCGATGCGAACGGCATGGCTTTCTCTCCGTTTGACGGCAATGACTGGGCGGGCGGCATTTCCGCCGTTGTCGTTACTCCACGATCGCCTGCAGCGCCAGAGCGTGCATCAGGCGACGGTATTCGGTGCGGATCGGACCCGGCGTATGGGCCATATAGACGACCGTAAGCTGCTCCTTCGGGTCATTCCAGAAGTACGTTCCGTAGGCACCGCCCCAATTGTAGTCGCCCGCGCTGCCG
>JAEZFJ010000491.1 GCA_023437755.1 Pseudomonadota bacterium | reverse complement strand
CGTCAAGATCCTGATCTTTCTGGTGCTGGTCGCCCTGGTGGCCGCCATCCTGTTCACCAATATCGTCAGCTTCTTCTGGGCCAATCCCTTCATCAACAGCCTGATCTTCTTCTCGCTGTTCATCGGTATTTTCCTCAGCTTCCGCCAGCTCTACCGGCTCTTTCCGGAAGTGAAGTGGGTCAATTCCCTGCAGGACGGCAGCACCTCCAACGTGCGCCCGCCGGTGCTTCTCGCGCCGGTTGCCGGCCTGCTGCGCGAGCGGATCGGGGAGGCGATCATCACGCCTTCGGCCATGCGCTCGATCCTCGATTCCGTCGGCAACCGCCTTGACGAAGCCAAGGACACCTCCCGCTATCTAACCGGCCTGCTGGTCTTCCTCGGCCTCATGGGCACCTTCTACGGCCTTCTGGAAACCGTCAGCAGTGTCGCCGGCGTCATCAACACCCTCGACGTCGGCGCTGGTGATACGGCCGCGCAATTCGCCACCCTGCGCGAAGGCCTTGCGGCACCGCTGGGCGGCATGGGCACGGCGTTCTCGTCCTCGCTTTTCGGCCTCGCCGGTTCCCTGATCCTGGGCTTTCTCGACCTGCAGACCAGCCAGGCGCAGAACGCCTTCTATACCGATCTCGAGGACTGGATGACCTCGATGACCGAGCTCGACCACCCGGTCAGCGCCCTGCAGGCCAATGCCGGCGGAGCCGACATGACGGCGATGATCGAGCGGCTCGGCTCGACCATGCAGAACCAGAACTCCTCGCAGAACGCCATTCGCGCCATGGCCGAGCTCGCCCGTGGCATCGATGGCCTCGTCAAGCACATCCGCACCGAGCAGGACGACCTGCGCCGCCACATCAACGAGCAGGGCGAGACCAACCGCAAGCTGCGCGAACTGATCGAGGCAGTGCTGAGCCAGGCCGACAACGACGAGCGACGGAACTAGCCCATGGCTTTCGCGCGCGCCCGCCGTCGGCAGGAGGCCAATTACTGGCCCGGCTTCGTCGACGCGCTGTCGAGCCTGTTGCTCGTCATCATCTTCATGCTGTCGCTGTTCATGCTGACGCAGTTCTTCCTCGGCCAGGAGATTCAGGGCCGCGACACCGCCCTTGCCCGGCTCAACAGCCAGATCGCCGAGCTGACGGAGATGCTGCAACTCGAGCGCGCCAACGCGGATGATCTCAACAGCCAGATAGCCGCGCTCACCGCCACCCTCAGCAGCGCCCAGTCGGAAAACCAGACCCTTCAGGGCCAGCTCGCCGGCATCGGCACTGGCCTCGACGATCGCGACGAGACCATCGCCGGCCTTGAAACCGAGCTTGCCGCCGCCGAGGAGCTCTCCGAAGAGGCCAATGCCCAGGTTGCCCTGCTCAACCAGCAGCTCGCCGCCCTCCGCGCTCAGCTGGGCGCCCTTGAAGCAGCCCTCGAGGCCTCCGAGACCCGGGACGCCGAGTCCCGCACCCAGATCGCCGATCTCGGCCGCCGGCTCAATCTCGCTCTTGCCCAGCGCGTTCAGGATCTGAGCAGGTACCGTTCAGATTTCTTCGGCCGGCTGCGCGAAATCCTCGAAGGCCGCGCCGATGTCCGCATTGTCGGGGATCGGTTCGTGTTCCAGTCCGAGGTGCTGTTCGACCCCGGCCAGGCCGACATCCAGTCGGACGGCCTGCCCGAACTCGACGCCTTGGCCGACGCCATCCTCCAGCTCGAGGACGAGATTCCGCCCGACATCAACTGGGTGCTGCGCATCGACGGGCACACCGACGTCCGACCCATCAGCAATGCGCGCTTCCCCTCCAACTGGGACCTGTCCGCCGCCCGCGCCATCTCGGTGGCGCAATACCTGGTCGCGCGCGGCGTCGCTCCGGCCCGGCTCGTTGCCGCCGGTTTCGGCGAGTTCGCCCCGCTTGACCCCGGCGAAAGCGAAGACGCCTATCGGCGCAATCGCCGCATCGAGTTCAAGCTCACCGAGGGCTGAGCCTATTTCGCCGCCGCATCCTCGAGGCGGAACTGCAGCCGCGCGAGTTCGGCATACCGCCCGCCCTTGCTCACCAACTGGTCATGCGTGCCCTGGTCGATGATCCGGCCATTGTCGAGCACCAGGATCGCATCGGCGTCGCGAATGGTCGCCAGCCGGTGGGCGATCACCAGCGTCGTGCGTCCCTGCATCAGGTGCTCCAGCGCCATCTGCACCAACCGCTCGCTCTGCGCATCGAGCGCACTGGTCGCCTCGTCCAGCAAGAGGATCGGCGCATCCTTGAGGATGGCGCGGGCAATGGCGAGCCGCTGCTTCTGCCCGCCCGACAGCGTCACCCCGCGCTCGCCCACCACCGTCCGATAGCCCAGCGGCAGGTCCGCGACGAAATCGTGCACAAGCGCCGCCCGTGCCGCCGCCTCGACCTCCGCATCGGTCGCCTCCGGCCGCCCGAAGCGTATGTTCTCCGCCACCGTCCCGGCAAAGATCGTCGGCTCCTGCTCCACATAGGCAAAGCGCCGCCGCAGCTCCGCCAGCCGCACGTCACGGATATCGACCCCGTCGACCCGGATACTGCCGGCATTCACGTCGTAGAACCGCTGCAGCAGCGACAGGATGGTGGATTTTCCCGATCCCGAAGCTCCCACCAGCGCCACCGTTTCGCCAGCCCCGACCGCGAAGTTCAGGTCGCTCAGCACCGGATCCATCCCGCCCGGCGCATAGGAGAAACTCACGCCCTCGAACGCCACCGTACCAAGCGGCGGCACCGGCAAGGCCTTAGGCTCCGCCGGATCAGTGATCGCCGGTTCCGTTGCCAGGATTTCGCTCAGCCGTTCGGTTGCCCCCGCCACCGACTGCAGCGAGCCGAGCACCTCGCTGACATTGGTCAGCGCCCCCGAAGCCATGAGCGCATAAACCAGAAACTGCGCCAGCTGTCCGGCCGTGACCGAGCCCTCGAACACCGAGCCCGCGCCCCACCACACCAACCCCACCAGGGCTGCCGTGCCGAGAAAGATCACCATCGCCACCAGCGCCGCGCGCGCAAACAGCCGCCGCGTTTCGGCGCGATAGCTTTCCTCGCTGTGCTGGTCGTAGAGCTCGGACTGCACGTCTTCCTGCGTAAACGACTTCACCGTGCGCGTCGCGCTGAGCATTTCGGTCGCCATGGCCGAAAGGTCGGCCAGCGCATCCTGGGTCTTGCGCGACATGCCGCGAAGGCGCCGGGCAAAGGTCACCACCGGCACCAGGATCGCGGGCGCCGCCACCACCACCGCAATGGTCAGCACGGGGCTCGTCAGCAGCATCATGGTGAGAGCGCCGATGATGGTCACCATGGACCGCAACGCCAGCGAGAAGCTCGACCCCACCGCGCCACGGATCATCGCCACGTCGCCGTTGAGCCGGCTGGTCAGTTCGCCCACCCGGTGGGTGTCGAAAAAGCGCGCATCGAGCCGCAGCAGGTGTGCGAACACCGACTGCCGCAGATCCGCCAGCACCCGCTCGCCCAGAGACGAAATGAAATAGAAGCGCGCCCCGCTCGCCGCGCCCATGATCGCGGCGATGCCGACGATCAGCCAGCCATAGCGGGTGATGCTGTCCAGGTTCTGCGCCACGAAGCCCTGGTCAATGACGCCACCCAGCATGGCCGGAATCGCCAACGAGGCGATGGTGGACACCAGGAGAAACAGGAGCGTTCCGCCCAGCCTCCAGGGATAACGCAGCATGAACGGCACCAGCTTGCGCAAGGGCTGCAGGCGCTTGGG
Organism: Pseudomonadota bacterium; assembly: GCA_023437755.1. GTDB lineage: Bacteria > Pseudomonadota > Alphaproteobacteria > Rhizobiales > Devosiaceae > Devosia. Next base: position 4,149 of record JAEZFJ010000491.1, on the reverse strand, counting down.
ATTGATGGTGCTGCCGGTTTCGAGCTTGACGGGAGCGGCTTCCGCCGGGGCGGCCTGATCGGTCATTGCGTAAACACGCTGTTTGGGCCGCTCAAAGGCGACAAGTGCCCGCCCGATATAGGCCCGCGCCCGCTGCGCGGCAACCGCTGCGGTCCCGGCGATTTTGCCGCGCCCCTGCCCTTGCAGTTTGCGCGGCCATTCTGTATGAAGCCCGCCAACAACCCATTCTGGCTCTCCGGGCGCTGCGGCGCCCGTTTGATTTGAGGCGCATCGCGATGAAGGCAGACATCCACCCGGACTACCACACCATCAACGTGGTGATGACCGACGGCACCAAGTACCAGACCCGTTCGACATACGGCAAGGAAGGCGACACCCTTCAGTTGGACATCGACTCCAAGACCCATCCGGCCTGGACCGGCGGCACGGGCCAGTTGATGGACCGCGGCGGTCGCGTTTCCAAGTTCAAGGAACGCTTCAAGGGCCTCGGCATCTAAGCCGTCCCCTGATTGGAATCAAAAAGCCCGGCCATCGCGCCGGGCTTTTTTTGTTGGGTCAGGCGTCGAACCATCCACACCCGCGATATCACCAAGCCGCTCGACCCTACATCCGGCCGAACGCTGCCTTCAGCCGCGCCAGCTGGTCGGCAATGCCGTTGGCCGAAACCGGCCCCGCCTCTTCCGGCACCGGGCTGCGCTCCAACCGATCAAGCTGCATCACCCGGTCGAACAGCCGGTCGCCGCAATCGATGTACTCGATCAGCCGCGGCGGCAATTCGTCATAGCCGGGACCACCGCGCTGCGAAGCGGTGGCGGAGAACCGTACCTTCTCTTTTTCGGTGCGGGCATTCTCGGCGGTGATCTCGCCTTCGTTCACTGCCCGCTGCAGCAGCAGCCAGGAGGCGAGCTGCATCAGCCGGGTCGTCAGCCGCATCGATTCCGTCGCGTAGACGAAGGCGGCCTCGCGTCCGAGCGCGCGGCTTTCGTATCGCCCATCCCCGTCGAGATAGGCCGCCACTTCCTCGATCAGCGCCATGCCTTCGCGGTAGAGGCCGGTGAAGCCCCCCGATGCGACGATGCGCGGCCCCAGGGCAACTGCAGCTGGTTTCGGTTCGATATCCGTCACGCGTGCCTCCTTGCCCGTTCATAGGCGGTTGGGGCTCTGTCGTCACGACACAGCCCCAACGAAATTGAAAAGCCGTTAAGGGCCACAAGGTTGAGGCTGGGGAAAAAGAAAAAGAGCCGCCAGCGGGCAGCTCTCAAAGTTAACAGGGAGGCGTCGAACAGAGGGAGAAACCGCTCTGCAAATCCAGAAGAAATCTGAATACCAGCAAATTACCGCGTGAAGATTAATTAGGCGTTAACAAGAGTCGATTTCTTAACCCTGCTGGTGAGACGCCGCGAACCGCTACTGCATATCCGTCGGAGGGTGGTCGAGCAGCGTGCGTCCAGCGAGAGTGATCAGGTGAACCGATCCCACCGTCTCCACCCAGCCCTTCGCCTCCAGTCGCGCCAGAGCATTGGCGTCACCAGGGCCGCCATGGGCAAGCTGGCGCAAGTGATCCACATCGAAGCGTCGAACACCCTCAAGCACAGCATCCCGCATCATGTCGTCGATCCTTCCCTACGTGCTCAGGTACCAGCGCAGCTTTGTGGTACCTCGTGGCACGCCTAACGCATGATGCAGCCGGATGGCTCCCGCCTACAACTTGAACGCCGCCTCCGCTGCCTTCCGGGTGCTGCCCCGAGCTTCCACCGCTGCACGCAAGCGGCCGATCTCCTCCTCCAGCACCAGGATGCGGGCGTCGAGTTCCTCAATCGACAGTCCATCCAGTGACTGGCCTATCTCGTGCACCCGGGCACGCTTGCGTACCTCGTCTCCGTCCATCTTCGTCTCCGTTGGTTTCTGCCCGTGATGTTAGCCGAGGGCTCTTGCCGGGCAAGCCTCGTTCGCCCAGCATGGTATGATGACCCATCCTGACACCATGACCGCCATTGCCATCCGCACGCCCGGCGCGCCGGAGGTGTTGCAGCCCCTCACCATGGATGTTCCGGGCTGTGCCGACGACCAGGTGCTGATCCGCGTCGCTGCTGCGGGCGTCAACGGACCTGATCTCGCCCAGCGCGCCGGCAATTACGATCCGCCTCCGGGCGCATCGCCGCTGCCCGGGCTCGAAGTGGCAGGTGAGGTCGTGGCTGCCGGACGCGACGTCACTGGCTTTGCTGTTGGGGACCGTGTCATGGCTCTCACCAATGGCGGCGGCTATGCCGAATACGTCGCCGTGCCCTACGGTCAGGTGCTGCCGATACCGGACGGCTGGAGCTTTGCCGAAGCCGCCGCCCTGCCCGAAACCTGGTTCACCGTCACCCAGACACTGGTCATGCGCGCCGGGCTCCTTCCCGGAATGACCGTTCTCGCCCACGGCGCTGCCGGCGGCATCGGCGGCGCCACTGTGCAGATTGCGACGCTCTTGGGAGCGCGTGCCATCGGGGTTGTCTCCAGTCCGGACAAGGCATCCTATGCCTTCGAACTCGGCGCCTCGGCGGTGATCGACACCAGCCGCGAAGACCTGGCCGAGCGGGTCATGGATCTCACCAGCAATCTCGGCGTCGACCGCATTGTCGATCTGGTCGGCGGTGACATGGCCGCGCTCAACGTCAAGCTTTCCGCGCGCAACGGCCACATTGTCCAGGTGTCCACCCTCGGGGGCGGCACCGCCAGCGTGCCGCTGCGGGCTATCATGGCCAAAGGGCTGACCCTCTCCGGCTCTACGCTGCGGCCGCAAACCCCCGCCACCAAGGCGGCCATTGCCGACCGCATCCGCACCGACCTGCTCCCGCGCCTCGCCGAAGGACGCCTGCCACGCCCCCGGATCACCCGCTATCCCCTGGCTGCCGCCGCCGAGGCGCACCGTCACATGGAAAGCCGCACCCATATCGGCAAGCTGGTTCTGGAGACCGCCTTCGGAAGCGGAGCAGCGCCAACAGAAAAAGGCCCGCTCGCGCGGGCCTGATCCGGACCAAATCTGCCCGCGCTACTGCGCCGGCGTGGTCGGGGTGTCCGTGGCGGGAGCCGTCGTGGTGTCCGGCGCCGGCTCGGCGGGTTCGATGGTGGTCGTAGTGTCGGTGGCCGGCGCGGTAGTGGTTGCCGGGCCGCTCGCATTGTTCATGAAGACGAAGACGAGCAGCACGAGGACAACGACGACGACGATGCCGATGATGACATTGCGGTTCATATGGAGTCTCCAGTAGGCGCCAGCAGTCAACACCTGTCGACGCAATTGGCTGCATCATCATTGAAGATTGGCTGCAGCAGCCGCGCCGCTGGTTGAGGCGATGCTCGCCTCGGCGGCAACTCCCACCGATTAGTGAGCCGCGCCGTTCCAAATCCGTTGCGGATGCATCGGCTTCGTCTTATATTATGCATGTTCCCCCTCACGACTGAAGCATGAGGCGGAGCGGCCGGGAGGAAGACCCGCCGCGCCACGAGGAGTGTTATTCTTATGACCCAATTGTTGATGCCCAAGGCAACCGCTGTCTGGCTGGTCGACAATACTGCCCTGTCGTTCGAACAGATCGCCGCCTTTTGCTCGCTGCACCCCCTTGAGGTGCAGGGCATCGCCGACGGCGATGTCGCGGGCGGCATCATGGGCGTCAACCCGATCCAGAACGGGCAACTGACCCGCGAGGAAATCGAGAAGGCCGAAGCCGATCCCAGCTACCGCTTGAAGGTCAGTGACCCCAAGGTTCGTGTCGCGGCCGCCAAGCGCAAGGGGCCGCGCTACACCCCGATTTCTCGCCGCAACGAGCGCCCCAACGCCATCAAGTGGCTGGTGCGCAACCATCCCGAACTCAAGGACGCACAGATCATGCGTCTCGTCGGCACCACCAAGTCGACCATCGATTCGGTGCGCGAAGGCAGCCACTGGAACACCGCCAACCTTGCGGCCATGGACCCGGTGACCCTGGGCCTCTGCAGCCAGATCGACCTCGACCTCGAGGTCAAGCGCGCTGCCAAGGATGCCCCGGCCCAGAGCGAACTGCATGAAGGCACAACCCTTCTCACCGCCGAGGAAGCGCTGGCCCGCGCCGCCAGCCGCACCAGCTACACAAGCGAAGACGGCTTCGACGGCGAAGGCCAGTCCTCATC
>JAEZFJ010000488.1 GCA_023437755.1 Pseudomonadota bacterium | reverse complement strand
ATCATCATCATTCCTTTCTATGCGCCTATCGCCGAAGGCGGCGATGGTAGGGTCAGTTTGAACCCGTGTTCGACCAGAAACTCCACAACCTCCCGGCCAACCAGCATGGATGCGGCTTCGAGGGTTTCGATTTCATCGCGCTCTGGCGCGATAGCCGTAAGCCCAGAGGGCTGAGGCGTCACATCGCTGCAATCGTAGCTGTGGTGTGTCATGCAGTAATCTGTTGCGGCAGCATGCACGCATTCAGACGTGTATTTCTTCAGCGTTTCCTCCAGTTCCTCCACCCGGGAGCGGAGACGGGAGATTTCTGAGTTTTTAGAGTTTATCTCGATCTTGCTATAAATGTCGCTCATCTCTCTCTTTCGGTCTGTTATGACGGGGTGACGCCGCCAAGGGGCGGCTATCGGCTTTCAGCCGATGTAGTGGATTGCAAGACAAAGCACCGCGAGAGCGACCAGCCGAATTCCAAACAGCGCGCCGTCTACAAAGCTCCGCAAGAACAATGCTCTGACCATGCTGGTCTCCATCATTACGCCGCCAAGGGGCGGCTATCTCGCGTTGCTCGATGGTAGTGGTGGGAGCGGCATCCAGTGCGTTGGATGGACCTTGCTATTGCTAGTGGCCCAGTACTGGTTGCGCTCGATCCACCACGCTTCGAAAATGCCCGGCTGCTGTATGTTCAATGGGAGCCCCTTCGCGTAGACGAGGATCTGCGTCCCATCCGTGGGCGCCGTCTCGATCGGACGCCACTTCTCTACATCGGCCTTTTGGCCGATAGGCGCATTATGCGCCGTCACATCATCTTTTCTCATCATGGTCCGTCTCCTAGAGTGAGGGGAGAGACACTGGCATGAAGTGTGTTCAAAAGCTCGATCAGGGTCGGCACTTCGTCGGGGTGAAGGCGAACGACCTGATGTGTTGGGGCCGGCCCAATGGTAACGGCTCGCTCCACGGAGATGACGACTGTGGAGCGCCCGCCGCCGGGGCTGTCGGAGATGCCGGCTCTAATTGTTGAGCGAACGTTCCGAGTGTCGACGTTGCGGCTTCCCATTCTCGTCTCCGTCAGTGTTTCACGTGCAACTGGCCAAAAGAACGTTCTGTGGCTGTTCTGGCTAACTGTGACGCGGGACAGATGGCTTACGGGCTTGCTCGGGCAGCGGAATCATGCGCCTTCTAAGCAGAGGGTCGCAGGTTCGAATCCTGCCGGGATCGCCATTGATTCCAATACGTTAGCATGATTTGCGGAATCCAGTTAGCCAATTGTTAGCCAGCAGTTAGCCTTGTCCCCGTTCGAGCTTCAGGATCGCCGCCGACGCCCGCTTCTTCTGCTCGGCCGTCCGGGTGTACTTGTCGACCATCGCAGAGGTCGCATGGCCGGTGATCGCCATGATCTCGTGGTTCGAGCAGCCCGCCTCGGCCAGGGCCGTCGCAGCCGTGTGGCGCAAGCCGTGGAAGGTCAGGTGATCGAGCCCAGCCTTGCGCAGCTGCTTGATGAACTGGTGCGAGAAATTGGCGTCATCCCAGGCGCGGCCGCGGCGGGTGACGATGAACAGCAGCCGGTCGGTCGGCAGCGTGTCCAGGTAGGTCTTCAGGCGGGCATGGCAGGGTATCCAGAGCGGCGTGTCGGTCTTGCGCTGCACCACCTCGATCGCGGCCCCATCATAGCGCGTGCGGACCATGCGCAGCACGTCGCCGCGGCGCTGCCCGGTGTAGCGGCCCAGCATGTAGGCGGTCATCAGCGCTTCGCGCGGCAGGCTGTCCTCGAACACCTGGCACTCGGCGGAAGTCCATTTCTTGTACGGCGTGTACTTATTGATGCGCTTGACGTTTGCGGCAGGGTTAGCCTCCAGGTAGCCACGGTCGACACCCCAGTTGAGCAGCCGCGTGGTGACCTGGATGAACACGTCGGCCGTGCGTGGGTGCTCGGACAGGTTGTCGCGAAGCGCCAGGATGTGCATGCGCTTCAAGGCATCCAGCCGGCCGTGGCCAATATCAGCCAGCCGGTCGAGGTTCACCGCATAGCTGTGCTGGCTCTTCGGCTTCAGCTTGGCGAATTCGGGGGACCGCTTGTAATCCATGATCAGCGCCGCAATGGTTCCGGGGGCGATGGGCTCGCGCGTTACGCTGACCGAAGCGAGCAATTCATTGTACTGGGCAATAAACTCTGGGCTGTCAGGCTCGCCGTAGAGCCGGATCTTTGACTTTCCGTGACGGAAGTACCGATACACCCGGCCCTTCGCGACGTACTCGTGCACGTGCTTCATTGATGGCCTCCATGATCGTGTCCCTGGCCGGCGTGTTGACGCCGTGCGCCGCCTCCAGGGCTACCCGATTCCAGCGCTTGCGGCCTGGACCGACAAGCGGGGGAGGGTAGAGGCCAGCGGCCACGGCCTGCTCAAACGCCGCACGGACATGCCGACATACGCTGCGGCAGCCTTGCGGTTGAGGGCAAGAGGCAGCGTGCCCTCCGGCAATGATCCATGCGGAGATGCACTCATTCTGTCTGCTCCGTCTTGGAGGGAGTTGGGGTGACGGCGCCAGAGGCGCCTATCTCGCTCGCGCTCGATTCATCGGCAATCCCTGTTCCATCGCACTCGCAGCACATGTCGGTGCACTCATCGTCGAGCCAGCCACTGCCGTCGCATTCGAGGCACGGGCCATCTGGAATCTCTACATCGCCGGAGGCGATAGGCGCTCTTTGCGCCGTCACACATTCCGTCATGTGTCTCGTCCTCTGTTCCAGGGGTCTACTCGCTTTGCCATTGGCCGACGCGACTTTCTCAACCCGGCTCTTTTCTCCTCGATGCGCTTGGCCTTTGCGATCTTGGGCACGTCCTTGGTGGAGGTCTGAATCCGATGGCAGCGAGCGTCCATGACCATGCAATTCGACAGGTCGTTGGTGCCGCCCAACGCGCATGGCAAAACGTGGTGGTACTCGGCCCGGAAGATTTTCATGGGCTTCTCGTGAGCACCGCACTCGCAAAATCCCCCACAGCGGTTCCAAGCCGCGATCTTCGTCTTGCGATCAAATTCTTGGCGCATGGTTCCTCCGGAGAGGCCGGAATGGCGTCGTCAACGCGCGCACTGGGTCCCAGCCGTAGCGCTGAACGCGGAGGTGAACTGTGCGATACGTGAGGCCGTAGTGCGTAGACCACTCTTTGAGGCACCGTTTCTGGCCATCAATCTCGACCATGATCACGTTGCGCCTGTTGATGGCCTGCTCGGTCTTCGTCGCCCATCGGCAGTTGCCGGGCTCGTAGTTGCCATCGACATCAATGCGGTCAAGCGAGTGAGCGGTGGAAGGGCGCGGACCCATATCCCGGTAGAAGGCCTCAAAAGTCTCCCATGCGGGAGAAACTTGGATGCCGCGACCGCCGTAGTCAGAGAAATCTGGGCTGCGCGGGTTTCGACAGCGGCCTCTCATCCGCGTCCACGTCTCGTATTCGACGGTGCTCTTCATGCCATGACGGAAGTTGGCCGGTCGGCGCTTCATTCGAAAGGATGACTCTGCGCGAAAAACGCAGCCACAGGACTTCTGGCGGTATCCGCGGCCTGTGATGAGCGACTGCCGGATGGTGACAAAGGCGCCGCACACGCAGCGGCATACCCAAAGACTTTCATGCTTGCGATTTCTTCCGCCCCACCGCACAACGGTCAGGCTGTTGCTGACGGTGCCAATCATGCAGCTTTCTCCGACTCTGCTAGCAGCGTATCGGGCTCGATTCCGATGACCTCTTGGATGATATCGCCGACCACATTGCTGATGCCCTGAAACTCCTGATGGCTGACTTCCTCGTAGGAAATCGACTTCGGCACGCAGACTTGAACCTCATTTCCAACCGCCTTCGTCCAGCAGTTGGTTTTGGTCATGATCGCAACCACGATCGGCAGCAGCTTGGCTATGGCTGTCGCGTCGCCTTCGGTCTCGAATGTCTTGATGGTGCTGTGGTTGACCGCGCACAGAAGCCAGTGCCGCAGATGCTCAGAATCTTTGGGCTTGAACGGATGCCCTTCCGGCCAATGATTGAAGGCTGCCTCGACGAGACCGAAGAAGCGCTTGTGCTGCTGGTAGCTCCGAGGCTTGCTCATCGTTTCAACCCCAGCCAGAACCTGCGCAGCTTGTCGCGGTTGATGTTGATCCCCTCAGCCTTCAGAGCGGCATGAGCATCTTCCCAGCCGACACCACGTTGACGCAAAAGCCGCATGAGTTGCGCGCCTCTGGCAACACGTAGACTGCGAACTGCGCCGAGATCCTGTGTCGTCTGAGGGCAGGCGGTCATTTGGTAACGCCTTCGGAGGGAGTTGGGGTGACGCCGACTGCGTCGGCTACGCTGCGCGTGCTGGGCTGCGGATCGTTGGCGAGAGCGGAACGGGCGGTCGCGATCCGGTCAAGCGCCGACCTAGCCGACCGTTCCGCCATATCGATGCATTCCAAAATCATTGCGGTGGGATCACGATCATCGTCGATGTCGTGATCATCAAT
>JAEZFJ010000444.1 GCA_023437755.1 Pseudomonadota bacterium | reverse complement strand
ACCACAACGCATCCTGGAACTGCGGCGTCGAGGGTGAATCGGACGATCCGGCGGTGAATGCGGCGCGCAAGCGCGACGTTCGGGCCCTTCTGGCAACGCTGTTGATGTCGCGCGGCGTGCCGCTGATCCAGCAGGGCGACGAGATGTATCGCACCCAGCAGGGCAACAACAATGCCTATGCCCAGGACAACGAAATCACCTGGGTGGACTGGGAAGAGGCCGACGGCGACCTCGTCAACTACGTGGCGGCACTCAACCGATTCCGCCGGGCGCATGAAGCGCTGACGCACGACCATTTCCTGACGGGACAGGAGCGCAACGGCGTACGGGACGTCGTCTGGCTCCACCCCGACCAGCGCGAGATGAGCGAGGGCGACTGGAGCGATCCAGGTGCCTCGGTCCTCGGCATGCACCTGCGCCACAAGGCCGATGAGGTGCTGGTGTGGTTCAACCGCCGTGCCGAACCGGTGGTGGCGCATTTGCCGGAGGGGGACTGGACAGTGGGCATCCAGTCTGACAGCAGCGCCCGGGTGCAGATCACCAATGGCACGGCAACACTGTCGCCGCGCTCGGTGATCGTGCTGGTCAGGCCCGAGGGCGAGCGGAAGCGGTGATCGTTGCGCAGCTCAGCGACATCCATGCCGACGGGTCGCAGCCGCCACTGGTGCGGCTGGACCGGGTGCTTGCATGGCTGAAGCCGCTGAAGCCCGATGCGATCATCATCAGCGGTGACCTGGCCGAGGCCGACCATGCCGAAAGCTACGGGCGCATTGCGGATCGGCTTGCCGATCTCGGTGCGTCCTTTTTCGTGGTACCCGGCAATGTCGACGAGCATGGCGCGCTCCTCGCCACCTTCGGCGGACGAATGGGGTGGACGACACCCCGGCCACTCTCCGTAGCGGGCGAGGCGGGTCCGTTGCGCCTGCTCGGGCTCGACGTGACCGTGAGCGGCGCCCATCATGGCGACGCGGCACCGGTGCTGACCTGGCTCGAGGAGCAACTTTCTGCCGATGAGCGGCCGGCGCTGATCTTTCAGCACCAGCACCCGTTTCCCTGCGGCATCGACGGCAAGGACCGCAATATCTGCTTCAACGGCGAGCGGCTGGCGGCGGTGATCGAAGCCGTGGGAAACAAGGTCATCGGACTGACGTGCGGCCATGTGCACCGGCCGTTGTTCACCCGCTTTGCCGGACGCCAGGCCAGTATGGCGCCCTCGGTCACCGGCGCCAACCGGCTGCGGCTCGACGGGCGGCAGGCGGAGCTCGCCGACCCGCCGGGACTGATGATCCACCACTTTGCGGACGACCGGCTGGTGAGCCACGCGGTGATGGTGAGCTGATCTATTCAGCCGCCACGGCCGGGCTCAGCCCGCCGGCTTTCTCGATGAAGGCGATGATCTGGTCGAGGCTCTCGCGGCGAAGCAGATCGGTGAACACGTAGGGGCGTCCTTCGCGAACCCTTTGGGTGTCCGACTCCATCACATCGAGGCTTGCCCCAACATGGGGCGCGAGGTCGGTATGGGTGATGACGAGGAGGTCGGAGCGCGCGATCGCGGGGCCACCCTTGCGCGGCACTTTCTCACCCTGCGCCACCGAGATCACGTAGATGGTGAGGTCGGCGAGGTCGGGGGAGAAGGTAGCGGCGAGGTTGTCGCCGCCGCTCTCGATCAGGACGATGTCGAGATCGGGAAAGCGCCGGTTGAGGTCGGCAATGGCGGCGAGGTTCAGGGAGGCATCCTCGCGGATGGCAGTGTGCGGGCAGCCACCCGTCTCGACGCCGATGATCCGGTCTTCCGGGATGGCCTGCACGCGGGCGAGGATCAGCGCATCTTCCTGGGTGTAGATGTCGTTGGTGACGACAGCCATGGAGTACCGCTCGCGCAGCGCCTTGAGCAGCATCTCGCACAAGGTGGTCTTGCCGGAGCCGACCGGGCCGCCGATGCCGATGCGCAGCGGGCCGTTTGGAGACTTCATAGCAACCTCATGATGGCGAGAGCGGCGAAACCAGCCCCGAGCAGCAGGCACAGGGGGGAATAGATGCGGCGGTCGTTGACGCGGAAGTTCGGCTCGGGGGTGAGGGCAGTCCACCAGGCGGTGTAGCCCAGCACACCGCGGCCGAGGAATACGAGGGCGAAAGCGAAGCCCGCGACGGTCAGCCAGATGCCACCGCTGTCGTGATCGCCGAGGGCGGTGCCGACCACCATGGCGACAACAAGGAACACCGTGACCGCGAAGGTCATCAGGCGCGGCGGCATCCGCTCGATGCCGGCGGTGCCGACCACGGTCTGCGCCAGCAACTTCTCGTTTCGCAATGGCCAGGTCAGCCCGAACGACCAGGCGAGATGAGCAAGGCTCACCGCCAGCAGGGCGAGGAACATCAGCGAGAGGATGGCGGTGATCATGAACGGAAAATTCTTGTGGTCTGGGTTTCGTGCGACATTTGCGCGATATCGGCAGCATAGGCAACGCCGCCGATGTCGTCCGTTGTCGCAGACGCCGCTGCCGCCGCCAATACGGCAGTTGCCGGTTCCAGCCCAGCCATGATGGCGAGCCCATCGGTCTGACCGATCGGCACCAGCCGGACGCAGACCGAGACCTGCGCGTGAACCGCCGCAGTGAGCCAGGCGACCACGGTCGCCTCGAGATCAATGCCGAGCCGGGAAGCGGCGGCGCCCACAGCGATGGGGTATGGGCAGGGCTGGGGCAGAGGTATCGCCGCCGCTTGGGGCCAGGCCCGCAGGGCGGCGACGAAGGCGTCGCCGGTGACCAGGGTTTCCTCGTGCAGCTCCCGGGCCGGAGTGAGGGCGAGGCAGAGGTCGGCGAGGTCCTGCAGGGCGGCGCCGTCGGTGCCGGCGCGCCAGGCTTCAGCTAGTAGAATGGCGTCCGTGCGCAACCCGCCATGATGGAGGATGCCGCTGATCCAGTCTTGAGCGGTGGCACGATCGTGCACCGCGCTGGCGGCGATGGCTGTTTCAAGGCCTGCGGACCAGGCGAAGGCGCCGACGGGAAAGGCTGGGGACAGCCAGGTGAGCAGGAGTTGGAGGTCGCGCGGCCGAGTCATCGGGCGAGCAGCGCGTGGCCCTGATTGGCATGGCTATGGCTATGATAGGCGCCGTGTTCGGCGAAGAATGGCTCGGTGACCAGGGTAACGGATGCCCCCAGACCTTCCAGCATGGTCTTCAGTACATGGTCTCGCCGGATCAGCAGGCGATCGGCCTCCAACTGCGCGGGGGTGTGGCGGTTGCCGATGTGCCAGGCGAGGCGGATAAGGTGGGCGGTATCGCGCGCGGTGACCGCGTAAAGCGGCTCGTCGGCGGCGAGGATTTCGACCATGCGGCCGTCATCGAGCAGCAGGGCGCCGCCGTGGTCGAGAGTGACTGTTGCCGGGAAATCCACCATCACCTCGGTACCGCCGCGACCGGTCAGCAGCTTGCGGCGGAGACGGCGTTCGTCATGGGCCAGCGTGATGCTGTCGATGGGCGCGCCGCGTCCGTGGTCGGCGGGAAGGTGGGATATGGCACGATGCATCGGCAGTCCGTGGTCAGGGCGTGTTGATGATTTCGCTGCAGGTCAGCACTGGCTCGGCGTCCTCCCCCAGCGTGGCGTCCAGGAGTTCGGCATCGGAGCCGCGGCTCCACCAGGTCCATTGTCCCGACATGTAGCGGGCGCCTGAGGCGGAAATGACCGAGGCGAAGACCAGCGGCTCGGCTTCTGTCTCAAGGGGTACGATAGCGAGAAAGTTCGGCGCGGCGTTGAGATAGGTGACCGACAGCGGCGTATCGTTGCCGCAGTCGTAGGTGTGGGTGCGGCGCTCGAAATCGGCTTCGCCCCCCAATGTCAGCACGAGGCCTGTTTCCGCAGCATATGCGGGGAGCGCAAGGGTCATGAGGGCGGCGGCGGTTAGACGTGTCAGCATGGTTTTCCTCCCTTCAGGGCGCCGCAGCTAACCCTGTTGCGGCGGCAGAAATGAGTCGGCGGGCAGCCCTAGAACAGGAAGTAACGCTGGGCCATGGGCAGCACCGTTGCCGGCTCGCAGGTCAGCAGTTCGCCGTCGGCACGCACTTCGTAGGTCTCGGGATCGACTTCGATGTGCGGTGTCGCCGCGTTGTGGATCATCGACGCCTTGCCGATGCCGCCACGGGTGTTCCTGACCGGCACCAGCTGCTTGGCGACGCCGAGCCGGTTGCGGAGGCCCGCATCGTGTGCCGCCTGCGAGATGAAGGTGACCGACGAGTTGGTGCGCAGCTTGCCGTAGCTGGCGAACATCGGCCGGTAGTGCATGGGCTGCGGTGTGGGGATGGAGGCGTTGGGGTCGCCCATGGGCGCAGCGGCGATGGAGCCGCCGAGCAGCACCATTTCCGGTTTCACGCCAAAGAAGGCTGGGCTCCACAGCACGAGGTCCGCGCGCTTGCCGACTTCCACCGAGCCGATGTGCTGGCTCATGCCGTGCGCTATCGCCGGGTTGATGGTGTATTTCGCGATGTAGCGGCGGACGCGGAGATTGTCGTTGTTGCCGGTTTCTTCCGGCAGGCGCCCGCGCTGGCGCTTCATCTTGTCGGCGGTCTGCCAGGTGCGGATCAGCACCTCGCCGACGCGCCCCATGGCCTGGCTATCCGAGGAGATGACCGAGAGGGCGCCCATGTCGTGCAGGATATCCTCGGCGGCGATGGTCTCCTTGCGGATACGCGACTCGGCAAAGGCGACGTCCTCTGGGATGGAGGGCGACAGGTGGTGGCACACCATCAGCATGTCGAGATGCTCGGCGATGGTGTTGACCGTGTAAGGCCGGGTCGGATTCGTCGAGGACGGGATGACATTGGGCAGGCCCGCGACCCGCAGGATGTCCGGGGCGTGACCGCCACCGGCGCCTTCGGTATGGAAGGCGTGGATCGTGCGGCCCTTGAAGGCGGCGATGGTGTCCTCGACAAAGCCG
>JAEZFJ010000397.1 GCA_023437755.1 Pseudomonadota bacterium | reverse complement strand
AGCTAGAAGAAAGGCGAACCGGGACCACTCCATGACCGCCATTGTCGACCCCAAAGGACCGAGCCTTCTCTCCATCCCGTCCAACCCGGTGCCGGAGGGGGCCAAGGTCGGCTGGTTCCGTACCCAGGACCGGGTGCGGCTGCGCTATGCACTGTTTCCGCGCAAGCCGGGGCTCGCGCATCGCGGCACCATCTGCCTCGTGCATGGGCGGACCGAATTCATCGAGAAGTACTTCGAGACGGTGGAGGATTTCCGAGATCGCGGCTTTGCCGTCGCCACCTTCGACTGGCGCGGGCAGGGCGGCTCGGAGCGGATGATCGGCAATCCGCGGCTGGGCTATGTCGACCACTTCAGCGACTACTGGTGCGACCTCAGGAGCTTCCACACCGAGATCCTCCTGCCAGACTGCCCGCCGCCTTTTTACCTCGTCGGGCATTCGATGGGGGGCCTCGTGTCGCTGTTTGCAGCGGCGAACGACCGGACCATGTTCGACCGGGTGTTCCTGTCGGCGCCGATGGTGGCGCTGGGCCGTCAGCCGCTGAGCCTGAGCGGGATGGCGCGGGTGGCGGATGCGCTGAGCTTTGTGGGCCTGGGGCAAGTGCCGATCCGCCGCCGGGCGGACAAGCCGCCCTCCGAACAGACCTTCGAGGGCAATCCACTGACCGGTGACCGGGCGCGTTATCTGCGCATGGTGGCGCTGGGCAAAGCGCGACCGGAACTCGAGATCGCCTCGCCCACCATCCGCTGGGTGGGGGCGGCGATGCGGGCGATGGCGGAGGTGGCGACGGACCGCTTCCCCTCGCGCATCCAGGTGCCGCTGCTGATGCTGGCGGCGGCGCGGGATGCGGTGGTGTCGACGCCGGCGATCGAATCGCTGGGGCTGCGGCTGCGGACCGGGCGGCACGTGGTGATCCCCGGCGCCCAGCACGAATTGTTCATGGAGACCGACAGCATCCGCGGGCAGGTGCTGGCCGCGTTCGACGCCTTCATCACCGAGCAGAGCGCCTGAGCCTCAGGCGCGGTTGATCAGATCCAGCGCCGCATCGAGCAGTTGCCGGGTCGCGGCGGCGACGACATTGCCGCCGGCCGTGGGCTCGCTGCCGTCCCAGCAGGAAATGGCGCCCCCGGCCTCGCGGATGATCGGCACCAGGGCGGCGATGTCGTAGGTGTTGAGGAAGGGTTCGACCACCAGATCAGCATGGCCGGCCGCGAGCAGCGAATAGCCGTAGCAATCGAGCCCGAAGCGCTGGAGGCGGGTGGCGCCCTCAAGGGCCAGCCACTTGCGCATCAGTTCGGGGGTGGAGAACAGGGCCGGGGTGGTGGTGAACAGGCGTGCCGCCGACAGCTCGGTTTGCCCGCTGGTGCGCAACGCGGCGGTCTCGCCGCCGCGGCGATAGGTGGCGCGACCGGGGACCGCGAGGAAGGTCTCGCCGATGAAGGGCTGGCTCATGAGGCCGGCAATGGCGACCCCGTCCTCGGCAAAGCCGATCAGCGTGCCCCAGACCGGGGGGCGGGTGATGAAGGCGCGGGTGCCGTCGACCGGATCAATGATCCAGCTATGGCGGCCGGAGCCGGAGGCGCCCCACTCCTCCCCGATGATGGCGTGATCCGGAAAGGCCTCGGCGATGACGGCGCGGATGGCCGTTTCGGCACTGCGATCGGCTTCGGTGACCGGGTCGAAGCCGGCCTCGAGCTTGTTGTCGATGCCGAGATCGGTGCGGAACAGCGGCAGGGTGCGCGCGGCTGCGGCCTCGGCGGCGGCAAGCAGGGTGGTTTCTACCAAGGCAAGATCAAGCGGCATGACGGGCTCCGATGGGGCGCGGCATGGATAGACGGCTGCGCGGGCAGAAGAAAGGGCCAGCCGCCTCAACGCGGCCAGAAGAGCCAGTGCGGGAAGGTAATGAGGCTCAGCATCAGCCCGACGCCGACCACCAGCGGGACGGTGAAGGCCGGCTTGTTCCAAGGCTCAGGGAGGCGGCGGCGACCGAACCACACAAAGCCGGCGGCGAGGGCGGCGTAGATCAGGGCGTCGACCGCGAAGGCAAACAGCATCATGATCGCGACATACCGACATCGGTGCCGTGAAGCCATCATCCGAGCGGGACGAGATTACCCAATCCTATGCAGCAGTGCGCGTGTTGCACCTATTCGGCGGCTTCGCGTTCCTCGGGCAGGTTCTGGCCCACAAGGTTGACGAGATCGTGTCCGGTCAGGGCCATGACCAGGCGCTCGATCACACCACGGACGGCGTCGAAGTTGGCCGACTTCGCCAGCGTAACCTCGTTCATGTAGAGGTGGCGGCTGATCTCGATCTGGAGCGCATGGACCCCGTGCTGCGGGCGGCCATAGCTGCGGGTGCAGAAGCCACCGGCATAGGGACGATTGCGCGCCACGCGAAGGCCTGCGGCGGTGAAGACGGTTTCGACCAGGTCAACCAGCGCCGGGGCGCAGGTGGTGCCGTAGCGATCCCCCAGGACGATGTCGGGCGCGGCCCGTTCGCTGGTGCGGGCGATGCGCGGCATCGAGTGGCAGTCGATGAGGACGGTAACTCCGAATGCGGCGACGGCCTCGCTCAACAGCTTCTGCAGCGCCGCATGGTATGGATGGTAGATGCCCTCGATGCGCATGCGCGCATCTTCCAGCGTGAGCCGGTCGCGGTAGATCGGCTTGTTCTCGGCAACCACGCGCGCCAGCGTGCCCAAGCCGGCGGCAACCCGCGGAGACGTGGTGTTGAACCGATCCGACAGCGGTTCATGGAACATGGTGGGGTCGAGCTCCCACGGTTCGCGGTTCACATCGAGATAGGCGCGCGGGAAGTGGGCGCGCAGCAATGGGGCGCCGAGATGGGGCGCGCGGGCGAAGAGCTCGTCGACAAAGGCATCCTCGGACTGGCGAATCGACAGCTTGTCGAGCCGGGTCATGGCGAGGAAGCGTTCGGGATAGACGCGGCCGGAGTGTGGTGAGTTGAACACAACCGGCGCCAGCAGCCGCCGGGGGCGGATCGTCTCGAAGGCCGGTTGATCCCAGTAGTCGGACCGCAAATTGGTCTCCCCCAAACCGGCGCAAAAGGCGGCGCCAGATTGATTTGCCTCAGCACTGTCGCCCTTTGACCGATGGTTGTCCAGCACCTGAGGGAGACAACCGGGCGCAGGGCGGCTGGTTGCACGGCCGCAAACTTCGCTTAAACATGACGTGGTAGAATCACCTGCCTGCCAGAAGGCGTCCGGAGACCTCGATGAAGCGAATCCTGCTCGCAGAAGACGACAACGACATGCGCAGCTTCCTCACCCGGGCCCTGAAGAATGCCGGCTATGAGGTGGTTTCGTTCGACAACGGGCTTTCCGCCTACGAGCGGCTGCGCGAGGAACCCTTCTCGCTGCTGCTGAGCGATATCGTCATGCCGGAAATGGACGGCATCGAACTGGCGCGGCGCGCCACCGAACTCGACCCCGATCTCAAGGTCATGTTCATTACCGGCTTTGCCGCCGTCGCCCTGAACCCCGACAGCGATGCGCCCAAGGAGGCGTCGGTGCTGTCCAAGCCGTTCCACCTGCGGGACCTGGTGAACGAGGTGGAGCGGCTACTCGCAGCTTAACGAGCTATCGCGGGGCCCATCCCGGGCCCTTCAATCTGAGGAGGAAGCGATGGGTTTCGACGGCGTAGGTTGGATTGCGGCCATCATCATTGGTGGCTTGGCCGGGTGGCTTGCCGGCATGGTGATGAACACGAACAACGGCGTGCTGATGAACATCGTCCTCGGCATTGTCGGCGCGATTGTCGCCAGCCTGCTGCTCGGGCTGCTCGGCATCTCGTTCGGCGGCTGGATCGGCTACCTGATCGCAGGGTTCATCGGCGCCTGCATCCTGATCCTGATCGCCAGGGCGGTCACGGGCCGCAAGGCGTAGCTGCCGGCGTTCCGCCTCAAGCACAGACGCCCTGGCGTGCCCCGCTTCAAGCAGGGCGACGCCAGGGCGCACCGTGGCCGAGGCCGAGACCTACCCGACAGCTGAACGATGACCTTCCGAGTGATCGACCTGCGGGACAAGATGGCCGCACCGGAAACGGATGTGGAGGCCGCATCGCCGGAGGACGCTGCCCGGCAGGTGGTCGGCGTCCCGGTTTTCCGGGGAGGGCACACCCGCGATCTGGTGGCGCGGGTCTATTGGTCGACGGCCGGTGGCAGGAACATGGTCAGGCTCTACAGCAAGCCCATCGAGCGCTGACTCCGCCTCAGATCTCCGCCGGCTGACGCATATGCAGCCTCGAGATACTCCCGTCAAAGCGGAAGAGATTGCCCAGAGCCCCGGTATCCCCCAAAGTAATCAACGGGGCGTGGGAGGCTGAGACGTGATCAGGCCAATATTGACCGGACTTCTGGCGATATGTCTGGCGAGCTGCTCCAGCCAGAATACCAGCCTGA
>JAEZFJ010000347.1 GCA_023437755.1 Pseudomonadota bacterium | reverse complement strand
GGCTTGAGCCACGTGAACACGCGGCGCAGAGGCGGCGCCAACGGCCTTGTCGGCGTGCCCAGCGAGCGGGTGCTCCCTGGCGACCGGCGGACGTTCAAAGCCGGTCGTTCCCACCAGCAGAGCGGTGCCCAGCCCGAGCCAGATACGCGTCTGTCTTTGCACCGAAATCCCCCTTGCGCCAAAGCACTTGCCAGCCACGGCGGCAAGCATTAGTGAAAGATGACCTTGAAAGTCAACTATCCATTTTCGATTGCCGGCAGGGGCGTGAGGGATGATCATCTGCATCGGGGATGTGCTCGACAGCAGCGGCGTGGCCCAGTTGCGGGAAACGATCGCGGCGGGAGTTTTCATCGATGGCGTGCTCAGCTCCGGCTGGGCATCGAGGCTCGTCAAGAACAACGAGCAACTCGGGGCGGGCCCGGCGCTCGAAGCGGCGCAGCAGCAGGTGATCGAGACCCTGCGGGGCAATCCTGTATTCGCCGCCGCAGTGATGCCGCGCCATTTTGCGCCGCCGCTGTTTGCGCGCTACATGCCTGGCATGGAGTTCGGCTCGCACATGGACAACCCGCTGATGGGTCCCGACCATATGCGGGCGGACGTGTCGGTGACG
The DNA here is from genome assembly GCA_023437755.1 of Pseudomonadota bacterium. Lineage (GTDB taxonomy): Bacteria > Pseudomonadota > Alphaproteobacteria > Rhizobiales > Devosiaceae > Devosia. Next base: position 3,755 of record JAEZFJ010000347.1, on the reverse strand, counting down.
ATCTTCCTGTCCGACCCGGACAGCTATGACGGTGGTGAGCTGGTGATGGAAACCACTGGTGGCGAAGCAGTTTACAAGCTTCCGGCAGGATCGGCAGTGACCTATCCGACCACCATGCTGCACCGGGTGGAGCCGGTGACGCGGGGCGTGCGGGAGGTGGCGGTAACCTGGGTGCAGAGCCTGTTCCGGCGGCCAGATCAGCGGGAAATCCTGTTCGATCTCGAGCGCACCGCGCGTGCCATTTTCGAGCGCGAGGGCAAGTCCGAGCACTACGACCTGATCAACAAATCAAGCTCCAACCTGCGCCGCATGTGGGTGGATTGAGGACAAAATGACTGCTTTTCGTTACCTTCTCGCCGCCGCCTGCATAGGTTTGGCCACCCTTCCGGCAACTGCGCAGGATGCGGGCATCACCGTCTACACGTCGCAGCACCAGGCGCTGACCCAGGAGTGGGCCGACGCCTTCACTGCTGAGACCGGCATCCCTGTCGCCATCCGCAAGGGCACGGACATCCTGATGGCGAACCAGATCGTGCAGGAGGGGCTGAACTCCCCCGCAGACGTGTTCCTGACCGAGAACTCCCCGGCCATGGCGATGGTGGAAGAAGCGGGGCTGTTTTCGCCGGTGGCCGAAGAGACGCTGGCGGCGGTGCCCGAAGAGTTCCGGCCCTCGAGCGGCATGTGGACCGGAATCGCCGCGCGAACGACGCTGTTCGTCTACAACAAGGACATGCTCGGCGCGGACGAGTTGCCGCAATCGATGCTCGACCTGGCCGCACCGGAGTGGCAGGGCCGCTGGGGCGCCGCCCCGGCGGGAGCGGACTTCCAGGCCATCGTTTCGGCCCTGCTGGAACTGCGCGGCAGTGAGGAGGCCGGCAACTGGCTGGCCGGGCTCAAGCAGAACGCGGTGTTCTACCGGGGCAATTTCGAAGCCATGCGCGGCGCCAATGTCGGCGAAGTCGCCGGGGCCCTGATCTACAACTACTATTATTACGGCGACCAGGGCGCGACGGGCGAGAGCTCGGACAAGCTCGGGCTCCACTTCTTCGGCAACGAGGACCCGGGGGCGTTCGTCTCCGTCTCGGGCGGGGGCGTGCTGAAGGCCTCCGACAATCCCGAGGCGGCGCAGGCGTTCCTCGCCTTCGTCACCGGGCCCGCGGGCCAGGCGATCCTCCGCGACGGGCACAGCTACGAATATGCCATCGCGAGCGGTGTCGAAGCCAATCCTGCCCTGCCGCCGCTGTCGACGCTCGACTATCCCAAGGTCGACCCGTCGCTGCTGAACGCGCAGGAAGTCGTGCAGTTGATGACCGCAGCCGGCGTGATGTGAAGTGACACTGGCGCTGCCGGGTACCGCCGAGGACACCATTCCGCTGCGACTGGAGCGGCACCGCCGCTCCGGCGCGCACCCGGCGTTGCTGGGCGCCGCGGTCGTAGTCGCAGCCCTGGCGCTGGTTCCTGCAGGATTTGTTATCTGGGTATTGGTGCAATCCGGCTGGCAGACGGCAGCCTCGCTGCTGTTCCGGCCGAGGGTGGGCGAAATCCTGCTGGCAACCCTGCTGCTGCAGGCGCTGGCCATCCCACTTTGTGTCGGTCTCGCCTTGCTGCTGGCCTGGCTTACCGAACGCAGCGACCTGCCGGTTCGGGGGGTGTGGCGGTGGCTGGCTGTCGCACCCCTCGCCATCCCGGCATTCGTCATGGCCTACGCATGGGACAGCACCTTTCCGATGCTGCGCGGGCTTTGGCCGGCGGTCGGCATCTCGGTGTTGGCGTACTTTCCCCTGGTTTACCTGCCCATCATTGCCCAGCTGCGCCGTCTCGATCCGGCAGTTGAGGACGTGGCGGCGACGCTCGGCTACTCCCCGGCCCGGGTGTTCGTGCTGGTGGTCCTGCCGCAGCTTCGTCTCGCCATACTCGGCGGCAGTCTTCTTATCGGCCTGCACCTGCTCGCCGAATACGGGCTCTATGTTCTGATCCGCTACGACACGCTCACAGTCGCCATCGTGAACCAGTTTCAGGCGGTCTATGATGGACCCGCCGCAAACCTGATGGGCATCGTGCTCGTCGCCTGCGCCCTTGGACTGCTCGCGCTGGAGTCGGCGTTGCGCGGCAACCGAAGATACGCACGGGTCGGGGGCGGCGCGGCGCGGCAGGCTCCGGTTGCCGGCCTCGGCCGCAGCAAGGTGCTGTGGATGCTGGTTCCGCTCACGACCGCCCTGCTCGCCATCGGATTGCCCCTGGTGACGCTTCTGCGCTGGATGCTGATCGGCGGAGCCGAGGCCTGGCACGTCACCGAGCTCACTGCCGCCCTCGGCCAGTCGAGCTTCTATGCTGTCGCCGGCGCAGGACTGGTGACGCTTGCGGCCCTGCCCATCGCCTGGTTGTCAGCCCGCGCACCCGGGCCTGTGCAACGGGCGCTCGAAAGCGTGCACCTGCAGGTCGGTGCCCTGCCCGGGGTCATCGTCGCCCTGGCGCTGGTTGCCATCACCGTCCGCGTGGCGCTGCCGCTCTACCAGACGGCGGCAACCGTGCTGCTGGCTTATGGGCTGCTGTTCCTGCCGCGAGCCATCGTTTCGGTCCGTGCCAGCCTGGCACAGGTGCCGGTGGAACTGCAGAATGGCGCCGCCGCCCTCGGGCGCAGCCCGTTCGCCGCCGCACTCGGCGTGACCCTTCGACTTGCCATGCCCGGCATCGCCGCCGGAATGGCCCTCGTTGCCATGGGGATCGTCACCGAACTGACGGCCACGCTGATGCTGTCGCCCATCGGCACCGAAACGCTTGCTACCCAGTTCTGGGCACGCACTGGCGAGTTCGACCACATGGGGGCCGCCCCCTTCGCACTCGCCATGGTTGTGCTATCGATCCCGCTCTGCATCATTCTGCACCGGCAGGCGACGGGAGCCCGATGATCGTTCTTTCCACCCGCGGCCTCGGCAAGCGCTTCGGTACCACACCGGCCTTGCGCGATCTCGACCTCGATGTGGCGCAAGGCTCGCGCACGGCGGTGGTCGGCCCATCGGGATCCGGCAAGACCACGCTGTTGCGCCTGATCGCTGGCTTCGAAGCACCGGACACCGGAGAGATCCTCCTCGACGGCCAAACCATCGCCAATGCCGAAGCGGGCGTGCCGGCGCACCGGCGCAATATCGGCCTGGTGATGCAGGAAGGCGCTCTTTTCCCGCACCTGACCGTGGCCGAGAACATCCGCTTCGGTATCCGCGACCAACGCGACGGCGACGCTCGTGTCCGTCAGCTCCTCGACCTGGTGGAGCTCGATCGCAGCATGGCGGACCGGCAGCCGCACCAGCTTTCCGGCGGGCAGCAGCAGCGCGTCGCGCTCGCCCGTGCCATCGTCTTCAAGCCCGACATCCTGCTTCTCGACGAGCCACTCGCCGCGCTCGACCGCAAACTACGCGAGGAAGTGCGTTCGGAAATCCGGTCGCTGCAGCGCAGCCTCGGCATCACGACGATACTGGTGACCCACGACCAGGAAGAGGCACTGTCGATCTCCGACCGGATCGTCCTTCTGTCGGGGGGAAAAGTCGAGCAGATCGGCACCCCCGACGAGATCTATCACAAGCCGCGGACGCGGTTTGCCGCGAGCTTTCTCGGCCTGGCGAACTTCATCGAAGGCAGGCTCGACGGCGATGGCACCGTCCTCGCCGACGACGGCCGGTTCCCGTGCTCGAGCGACACGCGGCCCGTCGGCGCGCGGGTCTGCGCGCTGATCCGGCCCGAGGAGATCACCGCGAGCG
>JAEZFJ010000332.1 GCA_023437755.1 Pseudomonadota bacterium | reverse complement strand
CTAGAGCGTCTTACATCGTGGGGCAATCCGGCACCGCGTTCCGCAAGGAGCGCGGTGTTTTCGTCAGGCGATCTGGCGGAGCTCAACGAAGGGATGGTCGGAGACGTGAACCACGGCGGCGCGATTGCGGCCGGACTGCTTGGCGCCATACAGGCGCTGGTCGGCGATGCGGAACAGCTCGGAGAACGTGGCCGGCCGGTCGAATGCGACGCCCCCGATGCTGACCGACAGCGAGCGCTGGCGGCCATCGGGGGTGAAGATGGCGAGATTGACCGAGCGACGGATGCGCTCGGCCACCGCTTCGGCGGTGGCCTGGTCCACCGCGGGCAGGAACACGGCGAACTCCTCGCCACCCATGCGACCCACCAGATCGCCGGGACGCACAACCGCCCGAATAGAGCGGGCGATGATGGTCAGAGCTTCGTCGCCGGACTCGTGACCATAGAGGTCGTTGATGGTCTTGAAGTTGTCAGCGTCGATCATCAGCAAGGCGCCGACGCCGCGCGCCTGCAGCGTCTCGGTGACCTTGGAGGCAAAGGCTCCGCGATTGAGGCAGGCGGTGAGGCTGTCGGTGCGCGCCACCAGTCCTAGCCGGCGGTTGCTGATTGCAAGACCTCGAAGGCGCAAGCTGAGATAGAAAAACAGCGGCGCGCCCAGAAGGATGGGCAGCACCACGGCACTGACGATGGCCCGATGAAGGGCGTCGCGGCCGAGATCCTCGAAGTAGACCGCATTGAAGGTGACCGCGATCAGGACGCAGGCGGCGGTTCCGAAGACCGTCCAGCGGCCGACACTCGACCAGCCGCGCCAGGCATTGATGGTTTTGTCGCTGTTCATGGCTGGGACAAACCCCACCTCGCCGACGACCGATTCGCGCGCGCCGCCCGGCGCGACGGCTCCCTGCATGTTCTGCTCATTCGTGGTTCCCTGCATTCCCATCGCCACCATGGGCGAGGGGGTTGAAGGGCGTCTTGTCGAAGTCGGAACATTTTTACGTATTGTCTCGAAGATAGTGCCGGTTGCTGGTTTGTTCACTTCTGGCTTGGTAGGTTTGCGCCATCGGCCTATGGATGGAACATGAGTGAAGCCACCCGAATCATCGGCATCGACCCGGGCCTCCGCCGCTGCGGGTGGGGGATCATCGAGAGCGAGGGCACGCGCCTGCGCTTTGTCGGCGCTGGAACCATCACGCCGCCCGTCACGGGCGAACTGTCCGAGCGACTGTCGGCGCTGATGGCGGGTCTTTCGGAAGTGCTCGATCGGTTTGCGCCGAGCGAGGCGGCCGTCGAAGAAACCTTCGTCAATCAGGGCGCCCGTTCGGCGCTGATCCTCGGGCAGGCCCGGGGGGTGGCGCTGGTGACTCCGGCGGCGCGCGGCCTCCCGGTTGGGGAATATGCGGCCAACGTCGTCAAGAAGGCCGTGGTGGGCACCGGCCACGCCGAAAAGGAACAGGTTCAGATGATGGTCCGCACCCTGCTGCCGGCCGCCAGCTTCAGCGGCGCCGATGCCGCCGATGCGCTGGCCATCGCCATCTGCCACGCGCACCATCGGGTGGCGGCACGGCGGCTGAGGGCGCTGGCATGATCGGCAAGCTCAAGGGGCTCGTCGACAGCTTCGGCGAAGACGTGGTGCTGATCGATTGCGGTGGCGTTTGCTACGAGGCCTTCTGCTCGGCGCGCACGCTGCGGGCTCTGCCACGGGTCGGGGAAGCGGCGGTGGTGTTCATCGAGACAGTCGTGCGTGAAGACATGATCCGCCTCTACGGCTTTGCCACCGAAGCAGAGAAGGCCTGGTTCAACCTGCTGATGACGGTTCAGGGCGTGGGCGCCCGCGTGGCGCTGTCGATCCTTTCGGCGCTGTCGCCGTCGGAGCTTTCGAGTGCGGTGGCACTGCAGGACAAGGCCATGATCGGCCGCGCCAACGGGGTTGGTCCGAAGCTGGCGCTGCGGCTCGTCACCGAACTCAAGGGCAAGGTACCGACCGTGGGCAGCATCGACGCGGGCACTCTTGGCCTGCAGGCGGCACTCGGTGAGGGTGTCGCCAGCGGCAACGTCGCCGATGCGGTTTCGGCGCTGGTCAACCTCGGCTACCAGAACGCCCAGGCCTCTGCTGCAGTGGCGCGGATCGTTGCCCGCGAAGGGGACGGTACGCCTACCGAAAAGCTGATCCGCCTCGGACTTAGGGAGTTGAGCGCGTGAGTTCGCTGACGTCCGCCAGCGCCGGCCGCGACGATCCGCTCGATGTGTCGCTCCGCCCCTCGGGTTTCTCGGATTTCGTCGGGCAGGCGGCAGCCCGCGCCAACCTTGAAGTGTTCATACAGGCCGCCAAGCAGCGGGGCGCGGCGCTCGACCACGTGTTGTTCGTCGGGCCGCCGGGACTGGGAAAGACCACGCTGGCGCAGATCATCGCCAAGGAACTGGGCGTCGGGTTCCGGGCTACCTCCGGGCCGGTGATCGCCAAGGCAGGGGACCTGGCGGCGCTGCTCACCAACCTGGAAGAACGCGATGTGCTGTTCATCGACGAGATCCACCGGCTGAACCCGGCGATCGAGGAAGTGCTCTATCCGGCGATGGAGGATTTCCAGCTCGACCTGATCATCGGAGATGGACCTTCGGCGCGGTCGGTGCGGATTGATCTGGCGCGCTTCACCCTTGTGGGAGCAACGACGCGCGCAGGCTTGCTGACAACGCCGCTCCGGGACCGGTTCGGCATTCCGGTGCGGCTCTACTTCTACTCGCCCGAGGAGCTGGTGCAGATCGTCACCGGGGGGGCACGGCTGCTGGGTATGCCGATGGCTCCGGACGGAGCGATGGAGATCGCCCGGCGTTCGCGCGGCACCCCACGCATCGCCGGCCGGCTGCGGCGGCGCGTGCCCGACTTCGCGTTGGTGGACGGCGCCAAGGAAGTGACCAGTACGATCGCCGACAAGGCGCTGCTCCGCCTCGACGTCGATGCGCGCGGGCTGGACCAGCTGGACCGGCGCTATCTCACCACGATTGCCGACTTCTATGGGGGTGGGCCCGTGGGTATCGAGACCATTGCCGCGGCGCTGCGCGAGCCACGTGATGCCATCGAAGAGATCGTCGAGCCCTATCTGCTGCAGCAGGGTTTCATCCAGCGTACGCCGCGGGGGCGCATGCTGACGGGCCTGGCCTTCCAGCATCTTGGCCGCAGCGTGCCGCAAGGTTTCGTCGGCCAGCAGACCTCCCTATTCGAGGAGCCGGAGGGATGAGCGAGCGCCACGTGCTCAGCTTCCGGACCGAGGGGCAGCGCTTCAACTACCGGGTCGCCGCAGTGATCATCTCCGGCGGGCATGTGCTGGTCTCGCGGGAGGATGACGACGACTACGTCATGCTGCCGGGAGGGCGGGTCGAAATGGGCGAGGTCAGTGCACCGGCGCTGGCCCGCGAAATCGAGGAAGAGCTCGGCATGAGCGGCACGGTGGGCCCGCTACTCGCCACCTCGGAGAGCTTCTATCGCCGGGAGGGCCAGGATTTCCACGAGATCGGGTTGTTCTATCGTGTGACCCTGCCGGAGCACGCCGTCCCTGACGGCAAGGCGCCGTGGCTGGTGCGCGAGGACGAGGGGCATGTGCTGTCGAATTTCTGGGTGCCGCTAGGCGATGGTACCCTTGCCGCGATGAACCTGTTGCCGCGCTGGCTGCCCGGTTTTCTGGAGCGCCGGCCCGCGGGGCTGGTCCACATCGTTCACGACGAGCGCGGAGTGACGGAAAAATCCTGAACCGGTTGCGCTGGCCCTGGCTCACTCTGGCGGTATTCGCGCTGACGCTGCTGATGGTGGTGGCGCAGACGTTGAACCCGGAGATGCTGGCGGCGCTGCAATGGGATGCCGCTGCGGTGGCGGAAGGCGAGCTCTGGCGCATTTTCACCGGCCCGTTCGTGCACAGCAACGGGTGGGGACAGATCATCTCCAATCTAACCGGTTTGCTGCTGATCGGGTGGCTGACGGAACAGCAATGGTCGCGCCGGGCCTGGGCGGCGGCGGCGGTAACCGGTGTGGCCGCCGCAGAGGCGAGTGCAATATGGTGGTATACGGTCGGCGGCGGTATTTCGGTGCTGCTGGGTGGGCTCGTCGGCCTTCTGGTGGCCGGGTGGCTGAGCGACCGGCGCCTGCCTGGCTGGTTCCGCTTCGGCGTGCCGGTGGCGTATCTGGTGGGTGCGGGATATGTCGTCAGCCTCACCGACATCCACGGGCCGCCGGTGTTTGCGGGAGTGTTGACGGGGGCGCTGCTGCTGCGCGAACGACGCACAAGCGCCAGGAGGACTGCTGATGCCTGACCCGCACCGGATCGCCATCCGCATCTACTACGAAGACACCGACTTCTCGGGCTTCGTCTACCATGCGGCCTATCTCAAGTTCTTCGAGCGTGGGCGCACCGAGTTCCTGCGCGACCTCGGTGTTCATCATGCCGAGTTGGCGGCGCAAGGGATTGCCTTTGCCGTGCGGCGCATGGAGGTCGACTTCGAGGCGGCGGCGCGGATCGACGATCTGTTGAGCGTCGACACCGCAGTTGAAGGGGGCAGCGGCGCCCGGCTGGTGCTGAACCAGACGATCCTGCGCGGCGAGACAGTGCTCACCAGGGCGCGCGTGGAGGTTGCTGCAGTTCGTATCGGCGGCGGGGCAACCCGACTGCCGAAAACGCTGCTCGAGCGGCTCAGAAGCTAGCGCCGCCGACGCTTTATTAACCATCTCTTGACCATAATCCTGGCAAAGAGCGTCGGTTGAACTGCGGGCGTCGCACAGACCCGTGAAACAACCGATTTCTCTTAATTTTGACAGATTTCGACCGCATCGCCGCAAGCATGCGGTCGGACAGCCGGAGCCGGGCCGAAAGGATCACAACATGGAAGCCATGGATGCTGTGGGAGCGGCCGCGCCCCACGCGGACCTCTCCATATGGGGCCTGTTCTGGGCCGCCGACTGGATCGTCAAGAGCGTCATGCTGGGGCTGCTCGCGGCCTCCATCTGGTGCTGGGCGATCATTGTCGACAAGACCATCACCTACCGGCGCACCGAACGCGCCATGAACCAGTTCGAGCGCACCTTCTGGTCCGGGCAATCGCTGGAAGAGCTTTACCAACAACAGGCCGAGCGCCCCTCCGGCGGGCTGGGTTCGGTGTTCGTTGCCGCGATGAAGGAATGGAAGCGCAGCCACGAGCAGAACGCGGCGAGCTTTGTGGGCATGCAGC
>JAEZFJ010000300.1 GCA_023437755.1 Pseudomonadota bacterium | reverse complement strand
GTATGGCGCATCGCTGATCTATGGTTTCACCGGTCAGACCAACCTTCAGGAGATCGTTCTGGCGATTGCCGGTGAAGGTCGTTCGATCGGACTGATCTTCGGCGTGGTGTTCCTGCTCGCGGGTGTCGCGTTCAAGCTCTCGGCCGTGCCGTTCCACATGTGGACGCCGGACGTCTATGAAGGTGCACCGACCCCGGTCACTGCGTTCTTCGCCATGGCCCCGAAGGTCGCGGCGATGACGCTGATGATCCGCCTCGTGATCGATGCCTTCGAGCCGATTACGCGGGACTGGCAGCAGATCATCATCTTCCTGTCCATTGCGTCCATGGTGCTCGCAGCCTTCGCCGCTATCGGCCAGCGCTCGATCAAGCGCCTGATTGCGTACTCCTCAATCGGCCATGTCGGCTTCGCGCTTGTCGGTCTGTCGTCGGGTACCCAGGTTGGTGTTGAAGGCGTTGCGATCTATATGGCGATCTACGTTGCCATGACCTTCGGTCTCTTCGCCTGCCTCCTGTCGCTTCGTACTGAAGTCGGACCGGTTGAAACGGTCGATGATCTCGCCGGTGCAGCGCAGACGCGGCCGTTCTCGGCGGCCATCATGGCTATCCTGATGTTCTCGCTGATCGGTATGCCTCCGCTGGCCGGGTTCTTCGCCAAGTGGCATGCGTTCCTCGCCGCGGTTGACGCGCAGCTTTACCTGCTGGCGGTGATCGGCGTGTTGGCCTCGGCGGTCAGCGCCTTCTACTACCTGCGGGTGGTGAAGGTGATGTACTTCGATCAGCCGGTGCGGACATTCCAGGCGGTGCCGGCGGAACTGAGCATCATCATGGGTCTGAGCGGCTTCCTGATCGTCACCTACTACTTCACCGTAGGCGCGCCTCTAGCCAATCTGGCGCATACTGCGGCCGGAAGCCTGTTCTAGGTGACGAGCTTCGAGCTCGGCGCAGGGGCTCGTGCAGCGGGATACCGGCTGCACAGCCACGACAGCATCGGCTCGACAAATGCCGAAGCGCTTGCGGCTGCCGCCGCGGGCGATCCGGGTGGCCTGTGGATTGTTGCTCGCCAACAGACTGCCGGACGCGGACGGCGGGGGCGGCCTTGGTCGAGCCCGCACGGCAATCTCGCCGCCTCGCTGCTGTTGCTGCCGGACGCAGACCCGGCTGTCTCGGCTACGCTGGGTTTTGTTGCCGGAGTGGCTCTGAGCCGCGCCCTTGCCATCGTACTCCCGAAGGGGCTGGTGCGCATTGGCATCGATGGGGCAGATGCCGCGAATGGGTCGGGTCGCGTGGCGCTGAAGTGGCCTAACGATGTGCTCGCCGACGGAGCAAAGCTCGCCGGTATCCTCCTGGAAGCGGGCAGGGCTGCGGGTGGGCGACAGGCCGTCGTGGTCGGGATTGGAATCAATGTGGTGGCGGCGCCCGAGGGGCTGCCGTATCCAGCCACCAGCATCGCGGAGCTCGGCGTCAGTCGCACGGCCGAGCAGGTTTTCGAAGTGCTGAGCGACACCTGGGTTGAAGCCTTCAACCTCTGGAACGAGGGCGGAGGTGTTGCCGCTGTGCTCGAGCAGTGGCGCGGCGCGGCGGCCGGCATCGGTTCGCCAGTAGCGGTTACCCAGGACGGGCAGACAGTCCGCGGGGTTTTCGAGACGATCGATGAAGCGGGGCGGCTCATCGTTCGCGCAAACGACAACCGTCGCATCGCGATTACCGCGGGCGACGTCCATTTTGGGGCAACGGCCAGCGCCCAAAGCTGACCACAACACGTACGTCGCGACCGGCGACCGATGATCGCTCGGCGTGACGTCATGAAAGAAAGATGACCCATGGCCAAGAACCAAAGGGAAGAACTCGTGTTTGTGCCGCTCGGCGGCGTCGGCGAGATCGGCATGAACATGGCCGCGTACGGTTTCGGTCCGGAACGATCCCGCAAGTGGATCGTGGTGGATTGCGGCGTGACTTTCGGCGGGCCGAGCCTGCCCGGCATCGAGCTCATCATGCCGAACCCGGAATTCCTGGAAGAGAACGCTGACGACGTACTGGCGCTGATCCTCACCCACAGCCACGAGGATCATTACGGCGCTGTGCTGGATCTTTGGCCGGGCTTCGAACTGCCGGTGTTCGCGACGCCGTTCACAGCGGCGATGCTGGCGGCCAAGCGGGCAGGGGATGGCATCGTCGACAATGTCGACGTGACCATCATGCAGCCGGGCAAGCCCTTCGAGATTGGTCCGTTCACCATCGAGCCCATCAACGTGGCTCACTCGATCCCCGAGTCGAACGCCCTGCTGATCACCACTCCGGTTGGCCGGGTGCTGCATACCGGTGACTGGAAGCTCGACCCGACGCCAGTGGCCAATGCGCCGACCGACGTCGCCCGCCTGCAGCGGATCGGCGAAGACACCAGCCAGCCGCTGGCGCTGATCTGCGACTCGACCAACGCCGTCAAAGATGGTGAGAGCCCGAGCGAGGCGGACGTCGCGGAGACGCTGGCGAAGCTGATCGCCGAGGCGCCCCACCGCGTGGCGGTAACCACCTTTGCGTCCAATGTCGGTCGGGTGATCTCCATTGTCCGCGCTGCCGAGAAGGCCGGGCGCCAGGTCGTCATGTCGGGGCGGTCGCTGCACCGCATCATGGGGATCGCCAAGGAACTCGGTATGCTGGAGGGTCTGCCGCCGCTACTGGACCAGGATGCCTACAAGAGCATTCCGCGCGACAAGTGCGTGTTGATCTGCACGGGATCTCAGGGTGAAGCGAGAGCGGCCATTGCCCGTATTGCGCGTGGCGAGCATCCGGTGATCGATCTCAATGCCGGCGATCGGATGATCTTTTCGTCCTGGGCAATTCCAGGCAACGAGCGCGAAGTCATCGACATTCAGAACCGCCTTATCGATAAGGGCGTCGAGTTGATCACGCGGGACCACGGTCTTGTGCATGTCACCGGCCATCCGCGCCGGGGCGAACTGCGCAAGCTCTATGAATGGGTAAAGCCGCAGGTGCTGGTACCGGTGCACGGAGAGGCCACGCACTTGCAGGCACACGCTCGACTGGGCCGCGAAGCCGGGATTCCGAATGTGTGCGAAGCACGCAACGGCGACATGGTGCGGCTCTTCCCGGAGGCAATGACCTTCCCGGCAGAAGTGCGCGTTGGCGAACTCTATCTGGACGGGCTGGTGCTCTGCACGCCCGAGGAGTCCGGCGTGAAGGACCGACGCCGGTTGTCCTTCGGTGGTCACGTGGTGGTCAGCCTGTGCGTCAACAGCAATGGCCAGGTCGTTTCGAAACCACAATACGCGATCGAAGGCCTGCCGGAGACAGAGGACGAGTCCGTTTCCGAGCTGGTTGGGGATGCCGTGAACGGGGTGCTCAAGTCGATGCCGCCGAAGCGGCGGGCGGACCCCGAGGCGCTGAACTCCGCCATCTTCAAGGCGGTCCGGAACGAGGTGAACGCGTATTGGGGCCGCAAACCCAACGTCTCCGTGTTCGTCCATCGCACCTGAGTGATCAGGTGCGTCGGAACGCGCCCTTTGCTCAGGTAAGGGTGGCGGCTATTCTGCCGCCACCAAGCGAGGTCCGTTGATGCTGCAGTTCGGCTCTTACGTCGCAATCTTCTTTGTCGTGTGGTGGTTGTGCTTCGTGGCCGTGCTTCCCATCGGGGCGCGAAGCCAGATCGAAGCCGGGTCCGTCGTGGCTGGCACCGAGCCCGCGGCACCCGTTTTGCCGCGGCTGTGGATGCGGATCGGCGTTGCCACGGCTCTGGCAGTCGTCTGTACCGGGCTGCTCGTGTGGGGTCTCACCAACGAGACCCTGCTGCGCTACTGGAGCTGACTAACGGCGTTTCACTGCGGCGCCGTTCGCATGAGCCATTTCCAGGGCGGCCCGTAACTCCGCAGCACTGGCCGCTTCGAGGGTAATGGTGGTCCAGCCCTGCCTGCCCCAGGCGTTCGGCACGGGACTGAAGACCTCGGGCGCCAACTGACACTTGAACTCCTGCTCGTCCGGCGTGAACACGAGATTAGCCGTCCGACCGTCGGCCGCCAGCGTGGCGTAGATGCGCCGGACCTTGAAGGCCGTGCGATCGAAATGCGGCGCCTCGGTCGTGCCGGGCAGCGAAAGAGCTATGCGTCTGAGGTCTGCCGCTGTCGCCATCTGCTTTCCTCCGCCTTGACCCTTGCGAGACCGAGCCGGGCAACAAAAAAGCGGGGCCATGACAGCCCCGCTAACAAAGTTGTTCGACAATACGTTGGTCTTAGGCGCGCTACAAAGCGGCTGCCAACGCTCCTCCCTTGACGTTGTCGACGTCCGGCGGTTGTGGACCGCCTTTGCTTTATTGCCCCGGACCGTAGCAACTTGGATTAAGGCTGTCACGCAGATTCTGCATGTCTTCCATGCTTGCAACGGATGGACGAACAGGGTTTGAGTGGGCATCAACACAAGCCTTGAGTCCAGCCGCCGAACGGGGATTTCCATGCGCCTATCCCGCTACTTTCTGCCCGTCCTGCGGGATGTCCCCAAGGAAGCCGAAATCGTCTCGCATCGGCTGATGCTGCGTGCCGGCATGATCCGCCAGCAGGCGTCCGGCCTCTATTCCTGGCTGCCGCTCGGCTACAAGGTGCTGATGAAGGAGCAGCGGATCATCGAGGAGGAGCAGAACCGCTCCGGCGCGATCGAACTGCTGATGCCCACCATCCAGTCTGCAGACCTGTGGCGCGAGTCCGGGCGCTATGACGCCTATGGCAAGGAGATGCTGCGCATCGAGGACCGTCACG